>JAGOUK010000008.1 GCA_018061225.1 Candidatus Omnitrophota bacterium
GGCCTTGATCTTCTTGAGTTCGAACGCCAGCTCCAAGCGCTGCACCGGCGTCTCTCCCATTCCCAGTATCCCTCCGGAACACGGATAAATCCCATAATCCTGCACCATCTGCACGTGATTCACCCGATCCATGTAAGTGTGTGTCGAGACCACTTTGTCAAAGTGACTCTGACAGGCCTCCAGATTATGGTTGTTGCGAAACAACCCCGCTTCTTTTAATCTCGCAACCTGCTCAGGCGTCATAAAACCCAACGAACAGTCCACCATCATTTTGGTTTCGGTTGAGATCCGGCGGACGGCCTCCACAATGGTGTCGAATTCCTTCTCGATGCTCTGACCCCAGCCGCTGGTGACGATGCAGAACTCCGTCGCACCGGCCGCTTCCGCTTCCTTGGCCTGTTGAAGCATTTTTTCGACACCGATCAGCGAATAGATCGGCGTGTCGGTCTTGTAGTGGGCGGATTGCGTGCAAAATTTGCAGTCCTCCGAACAGGCGCCGGACTTGGCATTGGTGAGCGCGCAGGCCTCCACTTTGGAGCCTTTGAACTTGGCGCGGATCTCATTGGCGGCGGCGGTCAAATAAGGAATCTGCTCTGCGGGGGTTTCGAGAAGTTTGACGGCTTCTTCCCGAGTGATATCTCCGCCATCAAGGACCTTTTTACGAACACTCAAGATGAGATCAAGCATGGCACACTCCCGATCATGTGACGTACGGTGAAGACTCAAAAAGGCAGAGAACTACTGTAGTTTTAGCGGGGGCGATTGTCAACCTGTTGAGGATTGACGGTTAACGGTGCTCGATCACTCAGCCGGAGCTGCGGGAGGAATGTCCTGGGGCGGTTGAGGCTTGGCCTGCGGAGGCGAGGTCAGCGGCGGAAGCGAGGTTAGATTGGGGTTCGAAAACGGGAACATGCCCGCGGCCGGAGCCGAGGGATCGGGGGCGGCGCCGCCTGATCCGCCCTGAGCGCGCTTGCGATCGCGGTATTTCTTCATGTATTCGCGCATGTAATTGCGATAGTCATCCAGATGAGTTTGGCGATAGGTGCGGATCTTGTCGGGGTTGCGCTGCCTCCACTGGCGGGATCTTTCCCGCTGCGTCTTCAGCCACTCTTCACCCTTAGACTCATCGTACTTAAAATAATCGGGATGCTTCTCCCGCCATTCCTTCATGCTGGCCAGCTGCCGGGCGTGCTGGCATTCAGCCTTGGAACACACCTTCTGACGCTTCGAATATTTGTTCTGTTCGAACGGTTGTTGGCAATATAGGCAGTTGAGTGTTGTCATGATCAGCTCGCGATGAAGTAGTTTTGAATGACCAATGCCGACGCGCCCAGGGGCACCGCGTCCTCGCCTAATCGGGATGGAACGATACGGGTTTTTTCGGCAGCCTCGGGGATCGCGATGTCGCGGATCTTCTGACGCACCGCGTCCAGAAGAACGATCCCGGCATTTTCAACACCGCCGCCGATGATAATAAGCTCAGGATTGAGCAGATTCACCAACAGCGCCGCTTTTTGCCCCAGCGCATGACCGGTCTGCGTGAGTACTTCCACCGCAAATTTATCACCGGACTCCGCCGCATCGGTGACCATGCCCAGATTGATCTTAGAGGCATCACCCCCGCAAGCTTTATTGAGCGATGAGTCCGTATTTTTGACCAGATCTTTACGGGCCTGATAGGTGATCCCCAGATCAATCGCCCAGTCCCCCGTCTCCACAGCGGCTTGCAGCCAGGCAATAGGATCTTCTTTGGCTAGATCGAACAAAAATTCCCCAGCCGAACCCGTGTGCCCCCGATAGATGTGACCGTCCAGCAAGAAACCGCAACCCGAGCCCGAATAAAGATAAGCCGCCGAATCCACGTTGAGCCCGTTCTCCGATACCCATTGCTCGGCAAAAACGGCGGTGTTGGCGTCATTATCCAAAATTGCCGGAAGTTTGAACTTTTCATAAACCTGATTCGAAATAGACGCGGTGATCGAGAGGTCCTGATTCAAAAGCCCCTTGGGCCAGCGGACAGTTCCGTTGTTCTGGTTCACGATGCCCGGTACGCCGATGCCGACCCCGTGCACTTTGGACACGTCCACGTTTGATTCTTTGAGCAGAAGTTCTATCACCTCAAGAATGACCTCAACGGGATGTTGATTTGCCTTCGCGCTCCGCTCAATTTTGACCTTATGAATGATTTTGCCTTTGAGATTGGTCAGAACCGCGATGAAGTCCACCGCGTTCAACCCCACGCCGATCGCGAAGGCCCGCGTCGCGTCCAAATCCACAAGCGTGGGTTTGCGGCCGCCCGTCGAAATGTGCACGCCGGCCTCCTGCAAAACACCTTTTTTCAAATATTGGTCTACATAGCTTGTCACGGTGACATTGTTTAGGTCCACGAGGCGGGAGATGTCCGCGCGGGCAACGGGGCCTTTGCGGCGTATCGTCTCCAGGATCAATAGATTTTTCTTCTCATGATCCGAGAGGCGGGCTTGGTCTATGATGCGGCGTTTGGATCCTTCCATGCTTAAACCTCTGCGAAGAGTTCCTGAGTCACCAGCGAAACGGCTCCAAGCGCGACCGCGTCTTCTCCCAATCGGGAGAGAATGATCTTCACATTGCCCGAAACCTCTTCCATCACTACCTTCTTCACAACCCGGCGAACACGGTTGATCACAAAGTCACCGCCGACTTCCATTCCACCGCCAACCACCACGACCTCGGGGTTCAAAAAGTTCGTGAGATACGCGATCTTGAGACCAAAGAAGTCCACTATGGGTCCGATGACCTCAACGACGGGCTTATCCCCTCGCTTGGCAGCCTCAAGAATGAGCGGCAGCGTAACCTTGCTCAAATCCTTGCCTGCCATTTCCCAGAGGTCCGACTTGTTGTCCGGATTGGCCGACAGATAGGTCTTCACGGCCTCGACCATGCCCATGTCCAAACCGCGGGACTTGAAGTAATGGGATTTTCCGACCCACTCCGGCAGGTCCAGATCCGCGAGTTCCGCCATGGTCAATTGGATTTCGCCGGCGCTCCAGCTCGAGCCCCAAAACAGATCATTTTTCGTGATGATGCCGGCGCCGACATCGGCGTAAAAATAAAGAATATTCTCATCGTCAATCCGCAGCGAAAGCTTTTTTTCCGCAAGCGCCGCGAGACTCGCGTCGTTGCCGATCGAAACAGGGATGTTGAGCTCTTTTTCGAGAATGCTCTTGGCTGAGATGTAATTCCCAACGGTCACGCCGCGGTCCGGGTCGGTGTCACGGACAGTGCCCGCGTTCTTATCGATAACCCCCGAGATGCCGACGCCGATTCCCTTGATCTTGGTCCTGTCTACTTCGGAAGACTCGATCAATTTTTGCGTGAGCTTGATCGCTTCCTGGATGACTACTTCCATATGGCCCTTGGGACGAGCCATCTTGGCCTTCTTGATGATGCGCGGGGCGAGATTGGTAACAACTGCAATGATGTGCTCGGGACCGATGTCCACGCCGACCGCAAATCCCCAGTCATGATTCAGCTCGATTAGTTCGGGCCGGCGGCCGCCGCTTGAAACGTCCAGGCCCTTTTCGACGACAAGCTTGGCCTTGATGTAACTCTCAACATAATTCGAAACGGTGACGATATTGTGGCGGGTGATGCGGGCGATGTCGGTCTTAGCAATGGGTCCATTGCGGCGGATCACGTCCAAGAAAATCATATTCTTGCGTTC
The DNA here is from genome assembly GCA_018061225.1 of Candidatus Omnitrophota bacterium. GTDB lineage: Bacteria > Omnitrophota > Gorgyraeia > 2-02-FULL-51-18 > JAGOUK01 > JAGOUK01. The sequence goes on from JAGOUK010000008.1 coordinate 3,704, forward strand.
CCGGTCGGTCAAAACTTCATCTTTGTAAAGCGAGCGATAGGCCATGTGTTTTACCTCAAAATTGTTGTTGGCGTATTGTAACTCATATTAAGCCGCGGATAAAGACCTTTAAAAAGAAAGATAACGGAGTATACTATGATGGTTCCAAAACTCAAATAAAGTATTCCGCTAACCTTTTCTAAGGAGTTTCATGATCGTTATCACCGGAGGCGCCGGCTTTATCGGCAGCGTATTGGCCCGCAAGCTCAATGAGTTAGGAAAAACAGATCTTTTGATCGTGGACCAGGGCGCCAAAGGCTCTTCACGCGAAGCCAATCTATCCAAAATCAAACACCGCAGCTATTGTGATGCCGATTCCTTTGTGAGCCGACTGGAAGGCGGTGTTTTTGACGGTCAGATCGAAGCGATTTTTCATCAAGGCGCCTGCTCCAGCACCACTGAGATGAATCTGGATTTTTTGCGGGATAACAACACTCTATATACGCGGCGGCTTGCCGAGTGGTCCGTTAAACATCGTGTTTATTTTTCTTACGCATCCAGCGCCGCGACTTACGGCAACGGTGAGCTGGGCTATTCGGATGCGGATGACCTTACCCCCCAATTAAAGCCTCTCAACCCTTACGGTCAGTCCAAGCTGGACTTTGATATCTGGGCCATTCAAAACGGCTTGAGCGAGCAAATCACCGGATTCAGGTACTTCAATGTTTACGGACCCAATGAGTATCACAAAGGTGATATGCGCAGTGTGGTGCATAAAGGATTCGAACAGATCCGGGATGCGGGCGGCATGCGGCTGTTCAAGTCTTACAAGCCGGAATACGCGGATGGCGGCCAAATGCGCGACTTCATTTATGTTAAAGACGTGATCGATTCGGTTCTCTGGTTCTGGAAAAACCCGTCCAAAAAAGGAATCTACAATCTGGGAACGGGCCGCGCGCAGTCCTGGAACGACCTGGCGGACGGGCTATTTGCGGCGATGAACAAACCGCGAAAGATCGAATATATCGAAATGCCGGAAAATCTACGGAACCAATACCAATATTTTACGGAAGCGGATATGCGTAAATTCCGAAGCGCCGGATGCCCGGTCACTTTCCGGGATCTCTCCGCGGGTATCCTCGACTACGTCGAGAATCACCTCTCCAAACCCGACCGTATTCTCTAGCGCGCGGATGCCTCGAAGCTCGGCCGCTCCGACATCCGCTGCATCCAAGCCTTGAGATTCGCGGTCTCATCCCCGATCTCAATACTCACGCGGTGCAGTGCCGCCAAATGAGGCGTCATCGAAGCGTCCGCAAGCGAGTAGGTCCCAAAAAAGTATTCTCCTGACTTCTCCAGCTGCTCATCCAGCTCCTGAAGTCCCCGGTGAATATCCGCCCGGAGCTTCACCTTCACCTCTTCCTTCTGATTCTCTTTCGCCTTTAGAAGTTCCTCGATCAGCAGCAAGCCAATACGAAGACAGACGGATTTGTCATAACGCTTCACCCAGTCGCGTATCTGCGCCCTCACCGCCGCGTCCTTGGGAAGTAGGGGGTTCTGAGGATATTTGTCTTCCAGATATTCGTTGATGTCATACCCTTCCGATAGATACACGTCACCATCAATGATGGCCGGAACGGTGCCGTTGGGGCTGGCTTTTTTGAATTCCGCGTCCTCCTTGATGGCCGGGTTAGCCCGCACATCCAAGGATTCGAAGGGAATATTTTTTTCACTTAGAACAATTTTTACTTCTCGGGAGTTTCCGGAACGTGGGAAGCAGTATAACTTGATCATAATAACCTCTCTTGTGACGTCGTTTTTAAATCGGTAGAACGGCCTTTAAGTTGTTCAAGGACAAAATCTGCCGCGTGCGCGCCGTCGCGGATGGCGTCCGGAATGCCGACGCCTTGCATCATGGCCCCGCAGACATTGAGACCGGGATACGCCGCGCAGGCAGCCTTTAGCGAGGCAGCCCAGTCATCGTGTCCGACTTCGTATTGCGGCATAGATTCGCGGTAGTACAGAACTTTAGTAAAAATCGGCTCCGTCTCCGGTTTGATGCCTAGAAGTTTGTAGGCGTGGGGCTTGATGGCCGGCCATAATTCCTGTTCTGGAAGCGCGAGCAGTTTTTGGCCGAAGGCGCCGCCGGCGAAGAACCGGATCATCACTTTGCCCTCGGGTGCCCTTCCTTCAAATTTGATGCTAGAAAATGATCCGGCCATGATCGGAAGCCCGTCTTCGGCCGGAACCACAAATCCCAGCCCATCCAGGGGGTGGCCGATGTCAGAGCGGTTCCAGGCGGTTTGAACAATCGCGCAGGATTCATAGCGAAGCTTATCAAGCAGCTCCGCGACACGGGGCGCTTCCGCCCGCAATAATTTGGCGGCAGCCGCGGCCGGCACCGCCAAGATCAATGTTCGGCATCGCATCTCATGCCCGCCGATCCGCGCCGACCAACCGCCTTCCACCCGCTTCAATTGAGTCACCTCGGTGCCAAGCTGCAACCGCTCCCGCGGGATCGCGGCAGCCATGGCCCGAGGCAGGACAGCCATCCCCTTACGGAAAGATTGAAAAAGGCTGTACCGCGGTCCCGCGGTGCCGGGGCCCGCAGCTGTGTCAGAACCCTTGGTCTTAAGACCCCATACAACGCTGCCGCAGCGGCGTTCCCATTCTACAAATTTTGGCATCGCCCAACGGGCGCTTAACTTTTCGGGATCCCCCGCGTAGATACCGCCGATCATCGGTTGCGCGATGCGCTTGAGCGCGGACCTGCCAAATCGGCGGCGCACAAATGAAGCCACGGATTCATCTTCAGTTGTTTTTTTGGCGGGGATAAACGGCTCAAGCACCATGCGGAGTTTGGCGAGCGGCCCAATAATGCCTGACATAAAAAAGGGTCTGAGTTGAGAAGGTGCGGTCAGGAAGAAGCCCGGCGGCATCGGCCTAAGCCGCCCTTTGACCGCCAAAAAACTGCGTCTCATCTTGGGGTTTGTGTGAATGAGCTCTCTGCCCAATCCAAGACGGCCGGCCATCTCGGTGACTTCGGGCTTTTCGGCAAAGAACATGTCGGGACCGCTTTCGAGCAGATACCCGTCCTCTTCAACCGTCCGGATCACGCCGCCAACCTGATCGGCCGCGTCCGCAATAAAATAGGATTGAATCGCGCCGGATCGGACCGCGTCCTCCATTCGAATGGCTGCGGTTAATCCGGCAACACCTGCCCCCACAATAAGCACATCCACGGATGTGGGCATGCCCCCCTGATCAGATACGGCTCCTGCCTCAGCGCCGGGTTTGCTCATGAATCAGATCCACGAGGTATTTGGCATGATCCACCGGCGTCTCCGGCAAAATACCATGCCCCAGATTGAAGATGTGGCCGGGTCGTCCGCCGGCGCGTTTTAGAATATCGAGTGTCCGCTCGCGGATCACGCTGCGGTCCGCGTACAAAACCACCGGGTCCAGATTCCCCTGCACGGCCCGATCCGCGCCGATGCGCGCCCAACCCTCATCAAGACCAATACGAAAGTCCACCCCCACCGCGTCGCCGCCGGCTTCTGCCATCGGCCCCAAAAGCTCGGGGTTACCGGTGCCAAAGTGAATCACCGGAGTGATCTCCTTCAGTCCCCGGATCAGGCGCGAGGAATGCGGCGCGACAAACTTACGGTAATCTTCGGGCGAAAGACAGCCCACCCAGCTGTCAAAGATCTGAACAGCCTGCGTCCCCGCGCGGACTTGAGCGGCGAGATGCTTCGCGAGACCGCGGGTGATCTTTTCCATCAGCGCGTTCCAGCGGCCCGGATCTTCGTACATGAAGCGCTTGGTCTGCGTAAAAGTCTTCGACGTCCCGCCTTCGATCATGTACGAAGCGAGCGTGAACGGCGCGCCGGCAAAGCCGAGCAGCGGAATATTTTTCTTCAGCGCCGCGCGTGTGCGGCGTATCCCCTCATAAACAAAGGCCAGCTCGGCCTCCACGTCCTTTTCGATCAAGTCATCGATGTTCATGCCTTCGTCCAATGTCACCTTGATCGACGGGCCTTCATTGCGTCCGTATTCGAGGTCCATGCCGAAGCATTCGACGACGACAAGGATGTCAGAAAAAATAATCGCCGCGTCCGCGCCCAAAAGCTCCTGCGCGCTCACCGTGATCTGGGCCACCAGGTCCGGCGTCTTGCAGAATTCGAGGAAAGGAACTTTTTTGCGGATGTCGCGGTATTCCTTCATATAGCGGCCCGCTTGGCGCATCAGCCACACCGGGGTTACCTCCGCCGGCTCACGGCGCAGGGCTTTCATGAAAGGACTAGAGGCCAGAAGGTCCGCGTCCGTTCCGCGGTCCGGTCCTGATGGGACCTTGGGAATGATTTTTTCGGCGCCGGCATTAGCCGCTAACACGGACTTCTTCTGGTCGGCCAGCGCGGGTGCGCGGCGCGCAACCTCCAGCGCAAAGGCACCCATGGTCGAGTGCTCCGGCTCGAGGTCAACGGTGACGGAGTGAGATGTGAGTGCTTCGGAGCAAAGAGGGCCGATCGAGCAAACCACCATACGGTTGAGCGCGACGACCAACGCCGTCTCCTGACCGTCTTCCGCCGCCACGCGCATCAGATTATGAATCTGGTTGGCGCTGGTAAAAAGCGCCGCGTTCAAACGGCCGCCAACCGCCTCGCGGATCGCGGTCTTCAGCGGGCCCAGATCGTCCGGCAACGTCCAGCGATACACCGGCACGCGGACCACATTGGCTCCGAGGCGTTTTAGCCCGTCCAGAAGCTCGTCATTCGAGACACCGTACTCCTGCACCGCCACGGTCCGCCCTTTGAGCGATCCGACTTCTTTATGATCCACCAGCTCGCGGAGGATCTCGCGCCAAGTATTGGGTTCGGGAATGCGGATGGCGATTGGAATACCGAATTCGTTGAGAACTTTGACAGGCTTGGGACCGCGGGCCACGATGAGCGGAACCGAAAGTCCCTTCACCACCGCTTCCTGTCCGTATTTGGGGCTCAGCGTTTGGATCAGCGCGCGCGTGCCCACGCCGGTGAGACAGATCAGAACATCGATCTTGTCGGCAAAAAGCTTTTCGGCAAAGAGAAAGGCTTCGGAATTCTGCTCCAGCGGAACTTCCTTCATCGAAGGTGCGGAAAGACAATCTCCGCCCTGCTTGCGGATCAACTCCGTCATCGCTGAGGCCTGGCGGCTCTCAAAACTCACCACCTTGAACCCATTGAACGATTGATTGGTGCTCATATACTTGATTCTCTCACGCGAACCATGTCGCACGCAACGAGGATGGCATCCACAAGACTGTCTTCGCTGGCAATTCCCTTGCCCGCGATCTCGTAGCCGGTTCCGTGAGCAACGGAAGTGCGGATAATGGGAAGGCCCAGCGTGACATTCACACCGCGGATCGATCCCCACCGCGAGTGTTGCGCGTCCCAGTTGAAGGCCAGCAGCTTCATCGGGATTCCGCCCTGATCGTGATACATGCAAACCACGATGTCGTATCGCCCGCCCTTGAGCATCGCAAAAACAGAGTCCGAGGACAGCGGCCCGTCGACGTTGAAGCCCTCGGCTCGGGCCCGCTCGACCGCCGGCCGAATGGACCGCGTCTCTTCGTAGCCAAAAAGGCCGTTTTCGCCCGCGTGCGGATTGAGTCCCGCCACCGCGATTCTCGGCTGAGCGACGCCCAGCGCGCGGCAGCCATCACCCGCCACGCGGATGGTGCGATGAATAAGCTCAGGTGTGATCGCGTCCACGGCCTGACGCAGCGGCATATGCAAAGTCGCGTGCACCACTCTAAAATCACCGATCATCAGCATCAGCGAAACATGCCGGGTGCCGGTCAACGCCGCGAGCATTTCGGTGTGGCCGGGGTAGGCGTAACCGGCGGCCTTAAAAGATTCTTTTTGTAGCGGCGGCGTCACAACAGCGGCGACTTTTTTGGCCATGGCGAGCCGAACCGCCTGCTCAATACTTTCTCCCGCGGCGCGGCCGTATTCGGGACGTATCCGGCCGTATTCAAAATTGTTCAAAGGGGTGTTTTTGAGGTCTAGAACCGGAATGCGCGCGGCGGTGTCACCGATCCGGTCAATGGACTTCACCGCCTCGATCATTCCGCCGCAATCGATGGCCGCCGTGTCACGCGCGGCCTTCAGCATCAACCCCAGATCCCCGACCACCACCGCACGGCACGCCGCCTGCACTTCCGGCCGCCCCAGCGCCTTGATGATGATCTCCGGGCCGATACCGGCGGGATCTCCGGTCGTGAGCGCGATCAACGGCTTGGGCTTCATGGGTTTTTCTCCAGCAGCACCAGCGTTTCGATGTGCTTTGTTTTGGGGAAAAAATCAAAGGCGCCTATTTTTTGGACGACCCAGCCTTGTTTCATGAGTTCTTTGAGGTCTCGCTGCAGCGCTTCGGGGCCGCAGGACAGGTAAAAAAGCTTTTTCAATCCCGCGTCCGCGGCATCGGCGAGACATTTGAGCGCCTCTGGACTTAGGCCGCGCCGCGGCGGATCCACAAGCGCGATCGCGTCCTCTGGAATCCCATCGGCCAAGAGCTTGGGAAACTCCGCCTCAGTCCGCCCTTCGCGAATCTCGACATTGGCATAGCCTTGAGTTTGTTGAGTGTGTCGGGCGCAGGCCATCGACGGACCAACCGATTCGATCATCACGACACGCGCGGCTTGATCCGCCATCATAAAACCAAAGAGACCCACGCCGGCATAGAGATCATAAAAAACGGTCTTCGAAGCGTCCCAATCCGCCCAAGCCAAAAGGCGTTCCCGCACCAAAGGCAGGATCGCGGTGTTGGCCTGAAAAAACGTGTCGAGCGAATAGTAAATGCGCTTGCCGCAAATTTGAGTCCAAAGATATTCTTCGGCCGGGAGGCACAAAGACCGCTTGCCGATGCCGCCCCAGCGAAGGCGCCCGTCATCCGATATCCTCACCACCAAGTTCGCCAACCGCTTCGAGTCCGGTATTTTGGCAGCGGCGGCCGCTTTGAGCTCAGGCAGGAAGCCGGCGATTCTGGGATCCGCCAACGGACAATCCTCGATCGTGATGATGTGCCGGCTGGACCGTTCCTTCATGAATCCGAGCAGATGCTTCCCGTCCTTGCGCGTGCGGATGAAGGTCAGATCCAGATTGCCGCGATACCCGTACTCTTTGGGCGAGGCGGTGATGGGTTCCAAAATGCCTTCCGGAAGGCCGAGCCCCTCAACAAAGAGGGCGCGGACCTGATCCTGCTTCAGCGCCAGCTCAGCCTCGTAAGGCAGATCCTGATACCGGCATCCCCCGCATGAGCCGAAGACGGCGCAGGCCGGCTCGACTCGGGAATCAGGCAAATGAGTTTGGATAGTCGCAAAATTCATACTTGGAAGGTATTATACCCAACAAGATGACCACCGGCTTTGTTTACGACGACCGTTTTCTCGATCACGATCCCGGCGAGGACCACCCCGAATCGCCCGATCGGCTGCGCGCGGTCATGTCCCATCTCAGGGATTTGCCGTGGTTTTCCTCACTCACACCGCTGGCGGCCAAAACGGCCGACCCCGACCGCGTGCTTACGACTCACTCCGCCGAATACATCGACCGTGCCCGGGCCGCCTGCGAAGGCGGCGCTCGAACGCTGGATGTGCCTGATGTCGGTATTTGCGCCGCCTCTTACAACACGGCCATGCTAGCCGCCGGGAGCGCCATAGTTTTGGCCGACGCGGTCGCCTCCGGCAAAGTCCGCAACGGATTCGCCCTGCTCCGTCCGCCCGGCCACCATGCTCTCGCCGGCAGCGCCATGGGCTTCTGCCTGTTCAACAATATCGCGATCGCCGCGCGATTCCTTAGGGACAAATATCAAATGAAGCGCGTGGCCATTGTCGATTGGGACGTGCATCACGGGAACGGAACGCAGGATTCGTTTTATGACGATCCGTCCGTCCTCTATATCAGTCTTCATCAATGGCCGTTTTATCCCGGCACCGGGGCGGAATCCGAAACGGGCGCGGGAGCCGGCAAGGGAGCGACACTCAATATCCCGATGCCTCAGGAATCCACCGACTTTGATTATCAGGAGGCCTTCAAGGATAAAGTGCTGCCCAAACTGGATGAGTTTGGACCCGAGGCGATCCTGATCTCCGCCGGTTTCGATGCGCACGCCAAAGACCCATTGGCGAACATTCGGCTGACCGCGGATTGCTTCGGTTGGATGACATTGCAGCTCATGGAAGCAGCAAAAAAGCACGCGGGCGGCCGCATCATCTCGCTTCTGGAAGGCGGTTATGACCTGCAAGCCCTGCCTTTATGTGTCGAAAAGCATCTCGCTGCATTGAGCGGAAACGAAGATAAAAGCTTCAAAGCGCTCGGATAAAGTAAAATAGTAATCATGTTCACCGTTATCGAAATCACCTGCCCCCACTGCTCCGAAAAGTTCGAAGAAAGCATCACCCCCTACGACGAGCTGACTGAACTCCCCTGCCAAAAATGCGGCCAAACCATCGTCAAAGGCAAAAAAGACCATTGCGTGATCTGCGCTTTTGGCTCCAGCGTCTGCCCCAACCTCCAATGCCGCCGCGACTGCTGCGGCGGATAAGCCTGATGGTCGACTTGGAGCTTTGGATTAAAAAAACTCAACGCCCGGCCGCGCTATTGCTCTTTAGCTTGCTCTTGAGCACTTTGATCTGTCCCGCCGAGGCGCATACCGGTATCGAGATTCAGGCTTCAAGAGCGCCGTCGCAGTCATCGACCAAAAAAATCCGCATATCCAAATCTTCCTTACTCAAGCTCGTGCGCGATTTTAGAGACCGCCTGGGGAAGGATGAGAACTTGTATTACCTGGTGAATCCGCCGGGTGGGGCGACGGTCGAGGAGCGGGATGAGGTTGAGGGTGAGATCGTTCACTTTTTGTCGCGCATCCACAAAGACCCGACCCTGGATTTTCCGAGCAAATGGCTCAAAGAACTACGCGAATACGAGCTCACTCCGGCCGAATGGGACCAGATCAATCTACACTTTCAATCCGCTCTCGCGGCATCGACACTCCCCCCGCCAGTCCAAACGACACTGGCCGCCCGCTTCGCCCGATTGCACACGGAAGTTCTGATACAAGCCTGATCGCCCTGCACCGGGCGGAGCAGTCGCCTTGGATCCTCTCATGCTGGGATCACTCCGGTGCGGACGGAGTGGAAGAGGTATTGTTGGACATAGCCGGCGTGCGCGCCCCAGCGCTTGGCGGCAAAACGCTGGATCTTGGCGGCGGGAGTGCAGCGGTTGCGGAAATAGAGTTTTTTCATCACACGCTCGATCCAAACATCGATCGGGAAGGATTCTAGGCGGTGAAAGCCGTAGAGAAGGATGCAATCGGCGACCTTCGGGCCAACACCCTCGAACTCTTGAAGCTTTTCTTTAGCCCTGATCAAATCCACGTCATTGCCAATAGACAAAAAGCCGGAAGGATCCGCCGCAACCCGCTTGGCCGACCCAAGCAAGTACTCCGCCCGATAACCCAATCCAAGCTTTCGTAATGTTTCTGCGTCCGAGCGAGCCAATTCCTCTGCCGAAGGGAATCTCCCCTCTCCGGTGTAATGGTCCGCGACACGCTTCCAAATGAGCTGAATCCGTTTGATATTGTTATTTGAAGAGATGATGAAACAGGCCGTCGCTTCCCATGGGTCCTGCTTTAAAAGACGTAGGCCGCGGTACCGCTCCATTCCCTGCTTGAGTAACGGATCTGCCCCCAGCAAGTCGTAAACAGGTGTCAGGTTACGGTCCAGATCAAAGTACTCCGACACGCGTTCACGCGTCAGCCGTCCTGGAGCGCAGACGACTTTGAGGAGGCCTTGCTCGTGAGATACACGAACCGGGACTCCGAGGAGCCGCCCTACAAAAGATCCGTCTTCCTGAGCGGAAAAGCTGAAGGTCTGTCCAGAATCTAATGTGGCAGAGAGGTTTAGGTCGGGCGCCGGCAGCAGGGTCATTCCCTGGCCAAGGGATGATGATCGGAGGGCGCGGATTTCTTTCGACAAGGTTAGACGCGAATGCCGCGTAACACCATCTGGTCCTTGAGCGCTTCGACGGCGGGACCACCCGCGAGGGCCTCAACAATCGCCAGGCTGAATTCCAGGGCGGTTCCGGGACCACGGCTGGTGATGACATTCCCCGCCCGCACAACACGCTCGGCCGAATGTTTCACCGATGCGCCGAGACGGTCCTCAAACCCCGGGTAACAGGTCGCTGACATTCCGTCGAGCAGGCCCAACGGAGCCAGGACAACGGCCGGGGATGCGCAAATTGCCGCTACGATTCCGCCCGAGGCGTGAACTTTCCGGATAAGAGCTGTCACCTCGGAAGACGCGGCCAGGTTGGATGCTCCCGGCATACCGCCAGGAAGCACGATTGCCGCAGGGATGTCCCCATGAGAGCCGACCTCGCGGTCAGCGGTGATGCGGATCCCGTGGGCACCCATAATGGATGCCGATCCCACCCCCGCGACCGTCACTTCTAATCCGGCGCGGCGCAGCACATCAATGGGTGTCACCGCTTCAATTTCTTCGAATCCTTCTGCCAGAATCACCCATACTTTTTTAGCTGTTGTCATCGCGCCTCCCGTTCTTCCTGAGATTCAAGGTTCGTCCAAAATAAAAAAGCCGGAGACCCTTTAGCGGTCCCCGGCTCATCGCTCAATTCCGCGTTGGCGTTAGTGTTTGCCGGAAGATGCGGAAGAGTCGCCGGATGGCTTATGGTCCGACTCGTCGTCCTTCATGGATTTTTTAAATTCCCGAATCCCCTGACCCAGTGATTTGGCAAGATCCGGAATCCGTGAACCGCCAAAAAGAACCAGAACAATCACCAAAATGACGACCCATTCTCCCATCCCTGGCATTTGCCAGGCGATCACAGGCTGCAAAGCGCTCATCACATCCTCCTCCGTTAACAGGCTACTGAATGGGAACCGGGGCTGGAATCCAGCCGCGCGAAAAGACATCGGTCAGCGTGAATGCCAACAAGATCAGAAGCCAGACAAATCCCACAGCCGCGGTGATGCGGACCAAGCTGGACGAATACAGCACGTGCATGAAGTAAAGAATGACCAGGGTCGCCTTGAGCGCCGCGATCCCTAGCGCGACAACGGTGTTGAACACTCCGAAGTCCTGGAATGCCGCCCACACGGTGAGTGCCGTGAGCAGCATGAGCGCCGCAAAGATTGCGAAGTAGATGCGCAAAGGCACGATATGACCGGACATGATTTAGTGTCTCCCCAATAGGTACAGCAGCGGGAACAAAAATATCCAGACGATATCGACAAAGTGCCAATACAATCCGAAGATCTCAATCGGAGAATGGTACCCGCGATGAATCTTACCCTTCACCGTCATCCCAATGATGACTGTCAAAATAATCGCGCCGATGATCATGTGAACGGCATGCATGCCGGTCAGACCAAAATAGAGAGAATAATAAAGCTCGATCCCGTAATGGGTTATTCCGGGAGGATTAAAATGGGGGCCCGGAACCAGGTGATGCTCAAATTTGGAGGCATACTCAACCGCCTTAACGCCCAAAAAGACCGTTCCGAGTCCGAGCGTCAGGACCATGTTGACGATCGCACTTTTCATTTTGCCCAGCTGCGCGCAGCGCACAGCCAGCGCCATGGTCAGACTCGACAAAATAAGGACGACCGTGTTCCCCGCGCCCAGACGGATGTCCAGCATATGGCTTCCTTCATCAAAAGCCATCGGGTATTGTGCGCGGTAGATCGCGTAAGCGGCAAAAAGGCCTCCAAAAAACATCACCTCTGTGATTAGAAACGCCCACATGCCGAGCGTGATCGCCTCATGCGCCTGATTGGCGTCTTCAAACTGATGCGCGTAGTACGTTTCGCCGGATTGTGTCGGGTGACTCATGATTGGTGCTCCGTCATTTCTCGTACGCGTACGCTTCTTCGGTCACGACGGGGGTCTTATCAAAATTGGTCGTGGGCGGAGGCGAAGCTGTTTCCCACTCAAGACCCTTCGCTCCCCAGGGATTAGCGGGGGCATTTTCGCCCTTCTTCAGCGACCATAACAGATAAAAGATCGGAAAGA
>JAGOUK010000134.1 GCA_018061225.1 Candidatus Omnitrophota bacterium
GTCCTTATATTTGACCAGATAGGACTCACCAACTACGCGCGGGTGATGCCAAAGTATCATGAAGTAAAAATCGCGCCAGATAAGCTCACCGAGCCAGCAGTCGGCGCCGCCAGATTCCGAAGCCCGCCGCTCGGCTTCTCGCGCCAGTTCTCGTATCGACACCGTGCCGAAGCGGAGGTGTATCGAAAGATAGGATGGCCCCTTCAGCGCCGGAAAATCACGATCCTGGCGGTATCGGTCTATCCGTTTTAAAAAGTCCCGCCAACGGTCCCGACCGCCGCTCATGCCCGGGCGCATCCCTTGCTTTGCCAGATCGGTGACCACAAAGCCGATCTCTTCCAGCGTCCATTCCTCTGTGGGCTCAGGGTAATCTTCGGGCCTTGCAAGAGCGCTTTGATATTTTTCTATCGGCCGTTCGGCGAGATCGGAACCGTCCAGGCGGTCAAGCCAGGCATTCTTGTAGGCCGTGAATACCTTGAACGGCGTTGCGCCTCCGGTCAGGATCTCTTCTTTTTCGAAGATCACCTGATCCTTAAAAGTTCTAAATTCAATTCCCATGGATGTCAGCTTCGCCCGAACCTTTTCATCACGCTCCCGGGCCGAGGGTTCGTAGTCGTGATTGACATAGACGTCGTGGACACCGATACGGGAAGCCGCGCCGCATAGCTCGGCCGCCGCCGACCCCTTAAGGACCCACAAGTCCCCGCCTCGCGCTCTCAAGGATGCGCGCAATTCGTTGACCGATCCGAGAATGAACTCGACTCGCCGGTCCGATCGCGTCGGCAGTCGATCGAGGATATCCGTGTCATAAATAAACACGCACCAGACCCGGGACGCGCTTTTTAGGGCCTCATGCAGGGCGGTGTGATCAAAGTCCCGCAGATCACGCCGGAACCAGACCAGCGCCTTGCGGCCGGAAGCCGGGGGCGGTGCGGATAAGTTTTTGCTTTTCATAAAATATTTTCTCTAATGATGGACTTGATTGCAGGAAATAGTGTACGTGATAAAATCATGCCGTGTTCAAAAAATTCTTGCTCATCCTAATCGTTCTGCCGCTTCTCGCGCTATTGGCGGCCGCCATCGCGGTCCGTCAGCTCCCGGATCTTGTGTCCAAGAACCTCCGGCTATCGCTTGGCCGCGAAGTCAGCATCGGCTCCGTGAGGTTTGAATACCCTTTCACAGTTGTCATGAATCAGCTTCGCATAGCCGAAAATGATCCGTTTGATGGAGAAACCGCGTTTTATGTCGAGCGGGCTGCCGCTTCGGTCGACCCTTGGGTGCTTTGGTCGGAACATCGCTTCCGATTCACCAAGACCTCTCTCCTGCGTCCCAAGATCATCTTCCGCAAATCGCTGGGCAAAGTTCATCATGCGTTCCGCGGAAAACTCACCAAAATGCCAGCCGTGTCAGGCCAGGCTCCCGAAGGGTCGCTTGATGGATCGGCCGGACACATCCCCCCCATGCTATTCGACTTGATCCACATAGAAAACGGCGAGATTCAATGGATGGACTACGATGTGGACCGCAAGGGCTTCGTCACCTCCCTGCTTCGAATCACGTCGGATATTCACGGGGCGGCCATCCCATCCGGAGGCAGCGGCATCGACTTTGAGCTTGAAGCTTACCTGGATCAAGGACGAGACATCGCGCCCGGCCGCCTTCAGATGGATGGTAGTTGGCGTAAAGAGACGCTCGAGGGCAATATCCGCGCCTCCCTCTCCGGCGTTCAATTAACCTCCTTCGCGCCATATTACCGGATGGTGACGCCTTCCCGTGTTGCGGACGGCGAATTAGATATCATCCTTTCTGCCGAGAGTCCGGGCGGTATTCTAACGGCTCACTCAAAATGGGCGATTCGCCGCCTGAGCTTTGAACAAACGGAACCCGGCAATATGCTGCTGGGCTTCGACGCCAATCTGATTCAGGGGATTCTAGCGGGCGATGACGGCATCCTCAAGCTCGATCTGGCTGCGGACATGGATCTGCGCAACCGCTCGACCCCTTTGCGCGAAGTGCTGCTTCAGAGCATCCGCAAATCAATCAAAGCGACTTTCTTATCCAATTTTGACTCGGCGGTGCAATCAACGGTAGATAAGCTCGCCGATCAGGGCACAGAGCTGCTCAAGAAGCAAAACTGGAAAGACCTCCTCAAAAAAAACAAACTCCAAACCGTCGTCAACGACGTGATGAACCCCTCCTAATCCCCTCCCCCTCTCCTTCCTTGAGTTCCTCCCCCACATGTAGTATCTTGTCCCTTCTGCGAAAGAGCGCAGTCTGCTCAAAAGGCCCCGGATGCGAGGCGCGACGCGCGAAGCATACTTCCTGTATGCGAGCAAGGAGCAACGAAGCAGACGGGGGCTTTTCAGCAGACTGCATATGGTGGGCGTAGCTCAGTTGGTTAGAGCGCAAGATTGTGGCTCTTGAGGTCGCGGGTTCGATTCCCGTCGCTCACCCCATTTTTTTCCAATGATAAATAAACTCCGGTCAGCGCGTTCGTACGGCCCCTCCCTGACTGCCTCCTGGAAAGAAGGCATCCCGGCGGCTGTCATGATCAGCGTGACGGACTTTTATCTCATCCCTCTCGGTCTCCTGATCGGGGCCAAAGTTCACGAAATAGGTCTTCTCGTTGCCCTGCCCCAGCTTCTGGGGGCGGCCGCTCAACTGGCGGCCGTCAAAGCCGTCGATGCGATGGGCAGCCGCCGCCGTTTTCTGGTATGGGGCTGCGTGATTCAGGCGCTGCTGCTGCTTCCGGTGGCATTTTTGCCCTACATGGCCCCCGGTCACCGAGTATGGCTTTTTATCGCGCTAATCATGTTGTTCCGGGTCATGAGCAGCCTGATCGCGACCGTCTGGGGAAGCCAGATGAGCGACTACCTCATCCCGGAGGAGCGCGGCAAATATCTGGGCTGGCGCAACCGAATTGCGGGTATTTCGGGCGTCACCGGATTGATCCTTGGCGGATTGCTGCTTCAGGGATTCAGGGCCGCGGGCGCGCCCGAGCTTGGCTTCTGCCTTTTGCTCTTGACGACTGCCGTATGCCGCCTTCTGTCGGCTTTTTGGATGTCCAAACTTCAGGAGATTCGGCAGGAGCGGCGGGCCGCGGATGATTTTTCTTTTCCGCAATTTATCTCCAGATTCCGCGAGTCCAACTTTGTGCGCTTCGCGCTCTATGTCTCCGGAATCACCTTCGCGGCCCATATGACAGCTCCTTACGTGGGAGTCCATCTGATCGACAATCTTCAGTTTAACTACGCCCAATACATGGCTGTTTTTGTGACCTCACAGGCAGCTCAGTTTATCTCCTTTCCGATTTGGGGCCGTCACGCGGACATCGTTGGGAATGCCAGAGTGCTCAAAACCACCAGCCTCCTCCTCCCGCTGATTCCCATTTATTGGATATTTGTGACGGATCTGAGAATTCTTCTGATATTCGAGTTGCTCGGCGGTTTTGTGTGGGGCGGTTTCAACCTGTGTTCGGCTAATTATATTTTTGATGCGGTGACGCCCGAAAAGCGCGTCCGCTGTCTCGCTTATTTTAGCCTGCTGAATGGAACGGCGCTTTTCTTGGGGGCGATGACGGGTGGTTTTTTGGCAGAGCGCGTGCCACAATGGTTCTTGTTCCGAATTTCAACCCTCTTCCTCCTGGGCTCCGGCATGAGATTTGCGATGCACTTCATCCTTGCACGGGGTTTTAAGGAAGTTCGGTCAGGCGCCCGTGAGGTCTCCAGCAAAGATCTTTTCTTCAGCGTCGCAGGGATACGACCCATCACGGATAAGACAAGCAATTAAAGCGAGGTTTGGCAAATCATGATTCGTAAGCTTCCCAAATGGGCATGGCTCGGCGGTATCGTCCTCGCGGGCGTGGCCGGCATGGTGAACTCCATTGCCTACCTAAGCTTCACCCATCAAGCCGCCACGCATGTCACGGGAATATTTACGCAATTGTCGATCGGTCTATTTGACATGGAGTCGGAACAAACACGGTCCGCGGCGGCCATGCTCGTTTCCTTCTTTATCGGATCCGTTCTCTGCGGCTACATCATTCACGACGGGCATCTTAAGATGGGCCGCAGATACGGAGTCGCTCTGGCGCTTGAGTCGGC
>JAGOUK010000135.1 GCA_018061225.1 Candidatus Omnitrophota bacterium
AAAAAGCCATTCTCGCGGTCGGTTCTAAACCCGCGATGCCCGCCGCGTTCGATCTCGGCAATAAGCGCATCATGGATTCCACCGGGGCGCTGGAGCTGGAAGAACTCCCGAAGAAGCTGCTCGTCGTAGGCGGCGGTTATATCGGTATGGAGCTCGGCACCGTTTACGCTAATTTGGGTTCGGAAGTGACGATGGTTGAAGCGATGGCACAGATCCTCGCGGGCGCCGATCCTGACTTGGTCCGCCCGGTTGCCAAGTATGCCGAAAAACATTTTAAGGAAGTCCGCGTCTCCGCCAAAGTGATCAGCATGGCCACAGTCGGCAAGCAGATCAAAGTGGTGATGGAGCATGAAGGTAAAAAAGTCGAAGAACTTTACGACCGCGTGCTCGTATCCGTGGGCCGCACACCCAATTGCTACGATTTGGGACTCAAGAACACCAAGGTTCAGCGCGACGGCAAAGGTTTTGTTACTGTGAACGACCGCATGGAAACGACCGATCCCAATATTCTCGCCATCGGAGACGTGGTTGGCGGCGTGATGCTCGCGCACAAGGCTTCTAAAGAGGCTCGTATCGCCGTTGAAGCGATGCTCGGTCATTCAGTCACGTCCAAAGACCTTATTATTCCGGCCGTGGTCTTCACGGATCCGGAAGTCGCCTGGGTCGGTCTCACCGAGACTGAAGCCAAGCAGAAAGGGATCGCGGTCGAAGTGGTCCGCTTCCCATGGTCCGCCTCAGGCCGCGCGATCTCCTTTGACCGCACCGACGGCATGACCAAACTCATCATTGAACCCGAGACCGAGCGCATCCTTGGCGTCGGCATCGTCGGCGCCGGAGCGGGCGAACTCATCAGCGAGGGCGCTCACGCGGTCGTCATGGGCTCAACAGCCCGCGATTTGGCCGAGACCGTGCATCCGCATCCGACGCTGTCGGAGACGCTGATGGAGGCCGCCGAGGCCTTCTACGGGCATTGCACGCATATGCCCGCGCGCAAGCGCACGGCGCCGGCCGCGGCCTGACCGTTCCGTCCGAAATCGACTTTCACGACCCAAATTGATCTGATTGAATCGGGTTGCGCCGGGGATGTCCTCCGCGGACTTCGGCGAAATTGATGTTGCGGCTCAATACCCAAAAAATAAAATTATGATCCTACAAGCGAATCCTGCCAATATTACTAAGGCTGCCGAGATGCTCGAAGCGGGCGGTGTCGGGGCGTTTCCGACCGAGACCGTTTATGGTCTGGGAGCGGATGTGTTCAATGTGCGGGCCGTGGCGAAGATCTTTGAGGTTAAGAAGCGGCCGGTGTTCGATCCTTTGATCGTGCACGTGGAGTCGGAGCGGAAGGTCCACGAAGTCGCGGCCAAAGTCCCGCAAGCGGCCAAGGAACTCATGAAGCGGTTCTGGCCCGGGCCACTAACACTGGTTCTCCCCAAAAAAATTGAAGTGCCGGATCTGGTGACCTCCGGACTGGATACGGTCGCGGTTCGTGTCCCATCCCATCCTGCGGCCCAGAAGTTAATTCGGGCGCTAAAGAGCCCGATTGCGGCGCCGAGCGCCAACCGCTTTGGCCGCACCAGCACCACTGATGCCGCATCCGTTGATGAAGAATTTGGAGAAGAGATCGACTTTGTGCTCGACGGCGGCGCGTGCCGTGTCGGCGTGGAGTCAACCATCGTCAAATTTGATGACAAAACGGGGCAGGTGACCGTGCTTCGCCCGGGTGGTGTATCGATAGACGATCTTCAACGCGCGCTGCCCAAAACCCGCATCGTCTACGCGCGCGCCAAAGCGGCTATTGAAGCCCCGGGCCAGATGGATGAGCACTACGCGACTCAGACACCGCTGATTTATCTCAAGACGCCCTTTTCTGAGATTCACGCGGAGATCGAAAAGCTTTGCGCTGATTTTAAGAAGAAAAAAGGCTCGATCCCCCGCATGGGTTTCTTAGGCTGGAATAAAGCGGGTGACAATAAACTTTTTCCAGTATCCCGGGTGCTGACGCCCGCCGGCAAGCCCGCGGAAGCCGCGTCGAGACTGTTTGGTTCGATGCGAGATCTTGACCGGCAGAAGCTCAAGTTTATCGTTGCGGAAGGGGTCAGCCCCCAGGGGCTGGGACTCGCCATCGATGACCGGCTCACTCGCGCCGCGACGGCCCGCGATCTTGCGGCAGTGCTCAAACGGCTTTTGAAGTAAATACCTTTTACTTTAGACCTCGTAACCGACCAGCTATGGAGTATCAAAGATGATGACCACCACTGTTCAGCAAACCAACCTCCCACTCCCTTTAATCGCCCGCGGTAAAGTCCGCGACATTTATGCGGTCAGTGATGACAAGCTATTGCTCGTGACCACCGACCGCTTGAGCGCGTTTGATGTGATCTTGCCGAACCCCATCCCCGATAAAGGCCGCGTGCTCAATCAGATCTCCCTTTTTTGGTTTGAGAAGTTTAAGCACTTCATTCCCAATCATGTCATCACCGCTGATGTCGCGCAAATGGGTCTCGACCCAGCGCTCATTAAAGAGCACGGCGCCTTTCTGGAAGGCCGCTCGCTGCTTGCCAAACGCGCCAAGCCGCTTCCGGTCGAATGCGTGATCCGCGGGTACATCACCGGTTCGGGCTGGAAAGATTATCTTAAGACCGGCGCCGTCTGCGGTCATACACTCCCGGCCGGACTCAAGCAGTGTCAGCGCCTTCCGGAGCCGCTTTTTACGCCGGCGACGAAGGCGGAGACCGGACATGATGAGAATATTTCGACCGAAGAAGTCGCGAAACTCGTCGGCGCCCAGCTGACGCAGAAGCTGGTGGAGATCTCTAAGCGTATTTATCTCGAAGGCGCCAAGCACGCCGAAACCAAGGGGATTATGATCGCGGACACCAAGTTCGAATTTGGAATGCTCGGGGATGAGCTCATTATTATCGACGAGGTGCTCACTCCTGATAGCTCGCGATTCTGGCCGAAGTCCAAGTACGAAATCGGCCGCGATCAGGAAAGCTTCGATAAGCAAATCGTCCGCAACTGGCTCGAAACGACAAGCTGGGACAAGACCCCGCCGGCCCCGAGCCTGCCCGCCGACGTCATCGAAAAAACCTCCAAAGCGTACCGCGACGCCTACGAGCTCTTGACTGGGAAAAAGCTTTAACCGGTTGATTGGGTTCGTTATCGGTCCCCGCCAGAGCGTACGCCTCCTCCCGCGGGACCGCTCGCCGCAAAGAGTTGCGGCTCGCTTCGTTTCTCTGCTGCGCGATCTAAAGGTCGCTACGCAGAGAAAAAATCCCGCGGGAGGAGGCGCACGCTCTGGCGGGCGCTCGTGAACCAAATAATCGAAGTCTCAACCGGATAAACCTTTTTACCTGTCCTTCGTCTAAAGGGTGCTATGAAGAAAAGAAATTGGATCAATATAATCTGGATAATTGCTCTGCTAACATCAGCGTCTGCCCATGTGGGGGCGGAGGAGGCTGCGGGTGATGGCGATGCTGCGGCCGGCTCGGTAGAGGCGGATCGTAGGTCGGCTTACATGGAGAAGCGCCGGGAGCTGATGCAGCTTAAGGAGAGTGACCCGGAGGCCTTTAGGAAGAAGGTTGTGGAGCTTCGGAATAGCGCCCAGAAGCGCTTGGATGGTCTCAAGGAGACCGAGCCTGAGACCTATCAGCGGATCATGAGCCGGCGCGAGAGACGTATCGAGCCGCGTTTTGAACATCTCCGCGAAGAAAACCCGGAAGCTTTCGCCAAAATGCAGGAACATCGCCGGGGCTTGAGAGAAAAGCGCGCCGAGTGGTACCGCAAGAATGACCCCGCAAAATTTGAAGAGATCCAACAGCGCCGTGAGTTGCGGCATGCGGCTTGGAGCCAGCAAGGTCAGGGTCAAAGGGCTGCCGCTCTTCCCGAACGCCCATGGAAACCTCGGGCAGACCGAATCGCCTACGATCAAAACCGGTCCGACAAAGTTGACTTAAAAGTTCGTCGTCAGGAATGGCGGGAGAATGCCTTGAGTGAGGGCCGGCCGGGTTCTCCGGACGGTTTGCGGAAAAAACGTCCGCAACGGCCGCTGAGGCGCGAGAACGGA
>JAGOUK010000136.1 GCA_018061225.1 Candidatus Omnitrophota bacterium
GCATTTCCTCAAGCGGCGCCTGATCCAAGGTCTTCACTGAGGGGAATGCCTTCATCCAAGCATCAAAGTACGGCAGCATCGTCTTCACCTGAGTCTGCTGCAGCATCATCTCGCTAATCCAAGTCGCGTAAGGAGTACGCTTCCGCCTCCAAGGCAGATCCCGCCCATTATTCCTGAACCAACCCATCAATTTTCGACGAAAAATTTGCGCGTTCATCCGCGCATTATACCGAATCACCCGCGGGCGGGAGAGGATACCTCCGCTTCGGACGGAGCCGCTCGCGCGCGGCCTAAGGTAACGCGCGCTCGCTCCTTCCTCGGGCGCTCCGGGGACGTCGCGCCCGAGAAAAAGTCCTCCGCGGAGGCAGCCTCTCCCGCCCACGGGTTCGGTGTTAGCCGCGTGATATAATCGCTCAAAAATCGGGGGTAAATTGTGGCGCTTCAAATTGGGCAGACGGCGAAGGATTTTGGGCCGCTAAAGGCGGCGGACGGTAAGGCTTACGGGCTTGGGGATTTTAAAGAAAAGATCCACGTAATTATTTTTAGCTGCAACCATTGTCCTTACGTGGTGGCGTACGAAGATCGGATCATTGCGTTTCAGGATGACTACGCCTCCAAAGGCGTGAAGGTCGCGGCGATCAATTCGAATGATTCGGTGAAGTACCCGGACGACTCATTCGAAAAGATGGCCGCCCGCGCGAAGGACAAAAAGTTCAATTTCACCTACTTGCATGACGCGGACCAGTCGGTGGCGCGGGCGTTCGGGGCGACGAACACACCGCATGTTTTTGTCCTGGATGAAAAGCGCGCGCTGCGCTATGTCGGCCGAATCGATGATTCGTGGGATCGGCCCGAGAAAGCCAAGCAGCACGATCTCCGGAACGCGGTGGATGCTCTTTTGAGCGGAAAGGAACCGAAACCCGCTTCGACGCTTCCGGTGGGATGCTCGGTCAAATGGAAGTAACGCCCTCAAAGTTCGCCAAATATATTTTCATTTGCGAAAACGAGCGACCGAATGGTGAGGCCTGCTGCCAGCCCGAGGGGACGCGCATCCGCGAGCGCCTGAAGGAGCTCGTCAAATCGGCGGGCCTGGCGGCGAAGATCCGCGTGAGCCGTTCCGGCTGTCATGACGTGTGTGCCGAGGGCCCGAGCGTTCTCATCATGCCGGACAATGTAAGGCTCAAAAAGGCTGCTGTCGGGGACGCCGAGCGCATCCTCGACATCGCGCGCCAAAATATTCTCTAACGCGCCGCCCGTGGCGCCGATCACAAAGGAGTTCTCATGTACCAGGTCACCAAAGAATTCAGTTTTTCCTACGGTCATCGGCTGATCAAGCATAAAGGTAAATGCGAGCGTTATCACGGTCACAACGGACTCGTGCAGGTCGTCTGCGAAGGGCCGGAGCTTAACGACAACCGAATGCTGATCGACTTTGACATCATCTCCAAGGCGCTCAAGGGCTGGATCGACGAGGAATTTGACCACCGCATGATTTTGAATGAGCAGGACCCTATGACAGAGCTGCTTAAGAAAAAGGGCGAAAAGTATTTTTCCATGCCCGATGACCCTACTGCCGAGGCATTGGCCAAGGTGATTTTTGACCACGCCGCACAGCACGGTTTGCCCGTCAAGCAGGTCATAGTGTGGGAGACCCCCACCTCCCGCGCGTCCTATCAAAAATAGGGCGGTTGACAATACCGCAGAGTTTTTATAGCTTATCCCCATGACTTCGCCCAAAGCCGCCCCCAAGTCCGCCAAGAATCAGAAATGCGTCGTACTCCTTTCGGGAGGGGTGACGAGTCTGGCCCTGCTTGATGAATGCGCCAAGAAATACGCGGCGGTGACGCCGGTCTTTGTGCAGAGCGGTCTCCGGTGGGAAGAAGCCGAACTTTTTTGGCTCAAAAAGTTCCTGCGTTACCGCAAGCAGGAAAATATCGAAACCCTTCAATACGTTTATCTCCCTCTCAAAGACGTTTACATGACGCACTGGGCCAACACCGGCCTGCGTGCGCCATCCGGCAAAGACCTTTATCATTCCATTCTCCTGCCCGAACGCGAGTCGCTCTTGCTCACGCGCGCGGCGCTCTCTGCTTCGGCGATGGACGCGCAGGTGATGGCGGTTGGATATCTCAAGCCGCGGGGACCGCTTGAGCGCAATATTGAATTCATGAAACAGGTTGAAGAACTTTACGAAAAGACCCTGGCCCGCCCCATCTCCATCGTCGCGCCGTTCATCGACAAGACACGCGACGAGATCATCTACGGCCTGCGCGAAGTCGGATACGACTTCAGTTTTTCGTGCCTCGCGCCGCGCGGATATCAGCACTGCGGCGACTGCTACAAATGCAATGAACGTAAGATCAGCTTCTTCAAGACCGGCATCACCGACAAGACACACTACTTCAAGCCCCTGAATTCGCTGGCCGCCGCGTCGTCCTGACGCTCGGTTTTTTCCTGTAGGAGTTGACATGGATTTAAAAAACAAACGGCAGATATGAAGTATCCGTTGCTTTGTTTTTTTCTCATATTATCCGCCGGAATAGCGGCGGCTCGGACCGCGATGATGGAGTCCGTAGATCCGGGGGTGATGGCTGGATGGACGGCGACGGCTCTTGCGGCCGCGTGGATCGTTGCGGGGCTGCGGAAGCCAATACTTGCGGCCGCCGCCTGTATTGCCGCGGCATGTTTGGGGATTGGACTTCTGTTGGGAGCGGCATCGCCGCATTGGATTCTCCAAAAGACCTGGGCGCGGGAGATCGCGCGCGTCGCTGACCGGACGGCGGTAATCGAAGGCGTGATGACGGAAGGGCGGCGGAGCTGGCGCGACGGGTACGGGCGGGAACGGTATTCGTTTACGGTCGAGACGCAGCGCGGAGGTTTGCGGGTGTTTGGATCCCGGAGCTCAGCGGCGCTGCCCGCCTACGGAGAGCGCGTGCGGGTGACGGGCAAGATCAATGTGCCGGGCGGCCGCAGCAATCCCGCCGGATTTGATTGGCGGAACTTTTTGCGGACGCGGGGGAGTTACGCGGTGATGCGCGCCGAGCGCTTCGAAGTCATCGGTCCGCCTCGCGGATGGAAAGGCGCCGTTTACACGCTGCGCGAAAAGCTTGTCCGCGCCATGGACAACTCACTCGATGATCAGTCGGCGGATATTTCTAAGGCGATCTTCTTGGGTGAGCGTTCGGAACTTGACCCGGACTTCAGGCGCGCGCTGGTCAATACCGGGACTTTGCATCTTTTCGCGATCAGCGGATTCAATGTTGGGTTTGTGGCGCTGGTGCTGTTTGGGGTGTTCACGCTGGCGCGCGTGCCGAACCCTTGGCGGTCACTCGTCGTTCTGGCGCTTCTGGGCGCTTACGCGGTGCTGGTCGGGGATAATTCGCCCGTGGTGCGGGCGGTGATCATGTCGTTTTTCCTGATCGGCGCTGAGCTTTGTAAAACGCGCGTGTCGGCGCTGCAAGGGCTGGGCGCGGCGGGGACTTTAATGCTGGTCTTAAACCCGGAGGAGGCGCTCGATCCGGCGTTTCAGTTGTCGTTCGCGGCGGTGGCGGGGCTGGCGCTGATCGTGCCGCTCTGGGGCGCGATCGAGGATGTGCGGCGCGCGAGGTCGGACCGCTGGTGGGCGCGCTTGTGGGCGGGACTCACGCTCACGGTGCTCACGTCGCTGGCCGCCTGGGTGACGACCGCGCCGATCCTCATTCACCACTTCAACCGCTTCTCGACCGTCGCTCCCGTGATCAATATTCTGCTGGTGCCGATCGCGTTCATTCTTAATCTGCTGCTTATGATTTTTTCCTTTTTGGCGATGGTGCTGCCGGCGGCGGCGCGGCTCACGGCTCCGCTCATCGAGCTGAATGTCCGCGGCCTGACCTGGCTGGTGGATGTCTTTGATCGTTTACCCGGCGCGTCATGGAATCTGGCTGCCTGGCATGTCTTGTCATGGATTGCTTTTGGGGTCTGGTGGGTGTGGCTGGCCCAGAACCGCAAGGAGGTCCGCCGGAGTTTGCGTGTCACTTTGAGTTTA
>JAGOUK010000137.1 GCA_018061225.1 Candidatus Omnitrophota bacterium
GTACTGGAAGCATCGGCTCGCCCATGCGCTGCCGTGGTGGTGGGAGATCCACAAAGTCCATCATTCCGCCACGGAGTTCAATATCATCACCTCCAATCGCCAGCATCCCTTCGATGAGGCACTCAAGGAGCTATTCATGTGTATCCCTCTTTCCCTGGCTGGCGCCCCTCCCTCCACTTACCTTTTTATCCGAATTATGCGGCAGATGCAGCAATTTCTTCACCACTCGAACGTATCGTCCCAATGGGGATGGATCGGCCGCGTCGTGCTCGTTTCTCCCGGCGACCACCATATTCATCATTCGACAAATCCCGACCATTTCAATAAAAACTTTGGCAATTTTGTGCCTTGGTGGGATTGGATCTTTGGCACCCGGTATCTGGGTCAGATACCTTGCATTCAAATCGGCCTTCACGCGGACGGCCGAAAACTCCCTTCCTGGTGGAATGAGCTTTCAACCGCGTATGTGAATTTTTTTAAAACGCTTTTTCATCCGGTTCATCCCGATCGCGGCGCGCGGCAGTCTTCAGCGGCGGTGCGGCGCTCTTGATCCAAAGGAGGTTTAGATAATACTGAAGGCCTCTCATCCATCCTCTCTGACGGATGTTAAAACGGACTTTTTGCCATAGGTCATGGGCAGCTAACCAACTGTGACGAAGGCCGCTCATCACACAGGGTCTACGGTCGCCATATCCATAGGTGGACTGCGCCTCGCTCACAGTGATTCTTTCGATAACGTAGATTAAGTTCGGGGTTAAAGTGGTTCTGAAACGCCCCGAATTATTGAAGTCGATATGGTTTAAATGATCTGTCGCCGTGGGCTGACTTAAGGGTAAAAACTCCCGAACGGGCGCGGTAAGACTCGCCATGCCCGGCTTGAATTCTAATCTCAAAAATTGACAAACCCCCCGCATGATCTGTTCGGGATCTCGTATTAACGCTTCATACGATATCTCCATATATCCGTTCTTAAACGTGCGGCCGTATCTTCTCCCCTCACGGACACATGCCTGCCAGAGCATCGCGGCGCGGACCGGGCTTTGACCCCACATCCTATTGATCGACGCTGCGCAATCACGCGGATCGCGGATCAAATGCAGCACACGGCTCGACGGCAGAGATGCCTTGATCATTGCCAATGACCGAATCTGTTCCAGCCCCGTGGTCCGATCGCCCCACAGAATTCCTTCGTCCTCTTGGAGCTCAGCATTGCAGCTGATCATCGCCAGCCGCCCTAAGAGTGATCCCCAATTATCGGCGGCGATCGCTGCTTGCAGTTTGTTTCTGTCGATCTCGATGCCCTGGATTCGCAAGTTATGTGCCAATGGGCCGCGGTACCAGTCACGGACTACAGCGTCGCGGCGCTTAAGGTCCAACGATCCGGATCGATCAGAATATTTGGCTGTCAAATATGGAAGGCTATGGAATTCACGCTCAGGGATGAAAATACGCGGGTGATTATTGAGAAGTGCTGCGGCCAACTTGGTCCCGCTCCTGGGCATACCGACGATCAGGACCGGTGAAGAGGCGTGGGTAAGAAACATACTGCAAGAGTATGCCTCACCCGCACCGTGATTACAAACGGCGGCGGGCTGTCTTGCTTTATGGAGCGTTTGCCTATATATTCCGGTCATGCTTCATCACCTGAGGGCAGATCGTCCATATATAGGACATTTTGTGACCGCGTCCTTTTGGACCGCCGCGGGCAAAAGCGTCGGGTTCGTGGTGCCGCTCGTCATCGCCTCGGTCTACGGAGCCGGCACCGAAACAGATGCGTTCTTCTTCGCCTTCGCCGCGCTCAATGTGCTGATCTCGGTCGCGGGTCTCTCGGCCCAGCCGGTGATCGTCGGCTCTCTGGTGCGGATCCGGGCTCAGGGCGGCGACCCCGAGCGCCTGATCCGGAATCTCCTGGGACTGATGAGCGCCGTCGCTTTGGGCCTTTGGACCGTCGTCATGCTTTTCCTATATTCCGGATCGGGCCTCAGCGCGCTGCCCCGGGCACTCGACGCTCCTCTCGCCGCCGCTTTGTTCGCGGCCGGACTGCCGATGCTCGTCTTCGCGGCATGGGGGCATATATTGACGGCCGCGCTCTCCGCCGACAAACGCTTCGCGGCCGCGGCGGCCGCCCCCGGACTGAGGTCTCTCTGCGTCATCGGGGCGGTCCTTGCCTTCAACGCATACGGGATCGGCTCGGTCCTGTTCGGCTATATCACCGGAGAATGTGCCGCGCTTGTCTTTTTGGTCCTCGCGCTCAAAAAAAAGCGCAGCAGGTTCCGCTTTAGACCCGGCCTCGGCTGGGACGCGGACACGGCGGATTTTTTTAGATCCCACGCGTTCCAGATGACCGCGGCCGTCCTGTTCACGCTCAACCCTTTGATCGACCGCTGGATGATCACCCGCTGCGGTCCCGGCAGCGTGTCCCAGCTTCAGTATGTCGAGGTGATGTACTTCGTTTTTTTCGGCCTCTTATCAGCGGGGTGGGCGGCCATTCTGCCGGTCTACGCCGCAGAAAGCCGGCAAATGCCCGGAACAGCGGCACTGCGCGGCCGGATCCACCGCGCCCTGATCTACTCGCTGGCGACCACCCTCCCCGCCTGCCTGGCGGCATCGTGGTTCTCCCCGGCGATCACGCAGCTGATTTTTTCGAGAGGAGCGATGGCGGAGGGTCAGGCCGCCGGGCTGGCGCCGTTCTTCAGCGTCTACATCCTCACCCTCTGGCCGTCCACCGCGCTCATCGTGCTTCAACGGTGTTTTGCGGCGACGGACAGAACACGTCTGCTCGCGGCGGCGGCGGTCGTCCGGGTGATCCTCAACATCTGCCTCAACGAACTTTTTGTGCGGCGGTGGGGCGCCATGGGTATCTACGCCTCTTCCGTCGTTCACACGGCGCTCACGGCCGGCTTGCTGTACCTGATCTTCCGGCTGGACCGGCCCGCGGACACAGGCTCGGCGGCGGACGCGGCAGGGCCGGACGGGAACGGCGCCCGATGATCCCGGGTCTAGGTTACTGGGCCCGTTCGCTCCGGCTGGCGGCGAGGGATCCGCTCCGCGTCCCCTCACTCTTCCGCCTGAAGCACTTGGGGTCTGATGAATGGCGGGATCCCATGAAGGATGCCGCCGTGACACTGCCCAAGGTCATTTCGATCCGGATGAATTATGCCTGCAACCTGCGCTGCGTGATGTGCAATCAATGGGGCGAGAACGGCACCTTCATCCAAACTCCCGAACGTATGGTCCGCCGCGAAATGTCTCTCGACGACTGGAAAATGTTCATCGACCGTGTCGCGCGCTTTCGGCCTTATATTTATTTCACCGGCGGAGAGCCGCTCATGAACCCGGACGCGCTGGAACTCGTGAGGCATTGCGCGCGGCGGCATCTGGTGACCGGCATGTCCACGAACGGCACCTACCTCAAGGCTCAGGCCGAACCGCTGATCCGTTCGGGTCTCGACTACCTTTACACCAGCCTGGATTCCCCCGTGCCGCTAGAGAACGGCTCCATTCGCCCGACCGCGCGCGGCGGGGATTCTTCCGCGGACGCCGTCGACGCGATCGGGCACGTCATCCGTCTCCGGGACAAGATGGGCGTCGGACTGCCGATGGTGCAGGTGCAAACCATCGTCGTCCGTGAGAATCACGACCGGCTCTTCGAGACCGCCCGCTTCGTTGATGACGTGCTCAAGGCCGATTGCTGGGGACTGCAGCTGTGCGTCTTCACGACACCGGAGCTGGACCGGGCCACCACCCGGACCTATCAGGAGCGTTACGGGCAGGATCAGACGGGCTGGACCGGGTTCATCCGGGGCTTTGAAGGTCTGGACCCCGGGGTCCTGGAATCCGAACTCGATAGGATCCGGCGTCATCCCTGGCGCTTCAAACTGCGTTTGTACCGGCCGATGGGGATGAGGGGATTTTCTTTCGAGCGGTATTTTTTTGAACCGGGACGGTTTGCCGTCGACGAGCCGCTCACCTGCATGAACCCGTACGTTTTCGCTCAAATTCA
>JAGOUK010000138.1 GCA_018061225.1 Candidatus Omnitrophota bacterium
TCCACATTGGCATAGGCCACGCCCACGCTCAGAACCACCGACAAAGGCGCCAGAATGAATTTTTTCATGTCAAACTCCCGTTCTGTATTTTGTCCTCATAGACCAAGAGGGTCATCGGTCCGACATACTCACGGACCTCACTTTTATCCGTTCCTCGGTACTCGAAAGAAAAGGGATCCTTGGGATCCGTCAGCGTGAACATCAGCGGGGCATGTTTACCCTGGAGAACGAACTCGTCCCCGGCCATGACCAATTTGTGTTCCAGGCCCGCCGCACCGTCCATCGCGATGCGGGCATCTCCCGATTTGATCACCCGGATGGTGTCACCCTTCGCGACGGGATTATGAAGATCAGCGATGGCCGTCAACAGATCCCTCATGGAAACGGACGCGTCATAGGGAAGCACCTGATGCACGCGGGCCGACCGGTCAGCGGAAGCCTTGACGCTTTCTCCGGGCATGAGCGTCATCTGCTCCCCGGACGCGGTCACGACATGGACGGGCTTCTCGCGAAAGCTGAGAGAAAGTATGCTGTCCCCGTCCCGGTAGTACAAATACCCGCTGACCGGAACCTGGGTCACAGGCACGCCAAAAAATTTTCCGCTGACCTCCGTCTCCGCCGCGCCGGCGACGATCATCTCGCCGGAATTCAGGACGATGCTGTCGGCGCCAAACCGGGAAGCGGTATTCTGCATCATCTGGACATGCCCCATACTGCCATGCTTGCCGATCATTTCCAGGATCATGCTCCCCGCCACGTCAACGACGACATCCGCGTCTTTCAGTGTCATATCCTTCTTAACGGGCGCCGTCGGCTGCCCGTTGGCATCCAGAACATAGGAATTAAAGGAATAAAGCACCTTAAAGGCGACACCGCTGTTCGGGTTCACCCGTATCCCGGCAGGGACATCCCCCTGCGCATGCCCCGCCGCCGTCATGCCGGTAAATAGCAGCACGGCCGCCACGGCGGTAACAGAATAAAAATTAGAGACGCTTTTCATACTATACATACGTCTTGAGTATATATCGGTGTCAATAAAAGTCAAGGGTTGTAAATTTTTAATATAGCTGCGGATAATTGTGCATATTCGGAGGGCCCATTTCATCTAAGAAGCAACCATTAGAAGATATTAAATATATATTCAAGCTTGATAAGAACGCATGGGCAGGCTAGGGGTCAACGATTCAATCAACAGGCAAAAAAGTGGTGGAGCTGAGCGGGATCGAACCGCTGACCTCTTCGTTGCGAACGAAGCGCTCTACCAATTGAGCTACAGCCCCAAAGATGGGTATTATTATGAAGTGCTCTCGCGAACCCAGGCCAGGTAGGGTGCAAAGCCTTGATCCACGGGCATCGATATGATTTCGGGACACTCATAGGAGTGTAGGGCTCGAACCGCCTCTTCCAGGCGGCCGACGAGCTCTTGGCGCGTCTTGGCGACGAGCATCACTTCGCTCGTCTCCTCAAGCTTCCCCTGCCAGACATACAAAGATCGAATCTGGGGAATCAGGCTCACGCACGCGGCTAGCCGCTGTTGAACCAACTCCCGAGCGATTCCGGAAGCCTGATCATCATCCTTGCAGGTGATCAGAACAACGCGGATATCGGTCATGGACTAGAACCTAAGAACGATCCGGTAGTCCTTGCCTTCCTTGTTCATGATGACGTGGCCTTCTCGGGCCAGCCATCCAAGGCTCATCAAAGTGATGTCCTGATCACGGCCGATGCTGGTGACCAATGTGGACAAGGTGCTCTCTTTTTTCTCGTCCAGATAGTGCCAAATCTCGCCGGCGACGATACCGATTTCGGTGATCATAATTCTTTTCTCCGTTTGAAAGAAAGCGCCATAACTGGCTTCGGGGACATGCCCCAAAGAGCCGATATTCTAGCACAACGTTTGGCCGAACCCAATCGCGTAAAGACCCGAATCTTTTTAAAGAGGCCTCTTCCGACCCCCGGCAGGTCCGCTCCCCTCCCCGTTCTCTTCAGAGTCCTCACCTCGCCGATTCCAGCTTTTGCATTGCGGGCATTTTGACAGCTCCTGATGCAAAGAATCCACGTAGGTGTAAGTGCACACCGAGCAATTCCAAACTTCCTTGGGGTGAACCTGATATTTTTTGAAGGAGCGGCTCCGCTCGAACCGCACCCAAACAATGATGACCGCCAAGAGCGTCACGGTCAGATAGATCAGCACGGCGGAGGCAATGCTCACTGGTATCATTGCGCATCCGCCTCAAAGGCCTGTGGGATGCGGACGGTTCCCTTCTGATCTCGGGCCTGCTCAGATTCTTCAAGCGGGATGAACTGCCATTGCTGGAGATATCGCCCGATAACAAGGTCCGCCTGAGGATCACCCGAGGAGATCGTCAGCTTGGCCTCCGTGACTTTGCCGAGGCCCGATACGGTGATCTCAAACTCGGGGTCTGTCCACGTGTTGGAAAGTGTCGGGTCGGGCAGCCTGGGAATCGTAGGCACCGAGAGAAGCCCTCTTTCGGCAAGCTCCTCCCCCTCGATCTTGAAGGGTGTGGAGATCAACGAAATTGGGAGTTTCTTTTGAAAAAGCGTTTCGGGGTAAGGCTTCTCGTCCTTCATATGCCCCCGTAGCGTGGCCCACGTCGATTGACCCATCGGTACGCTAACAAGGTCACCCGGTTCCGGCCGCTCCATTTCTTGGGTCTGCGGCTCAAGGCCCGGCGCCGTCTGCGCCTCCGAACGGTACACGGTGGTGCTGAACTCAGGCTTGGACGCCAGGATCATATTGAACGCGTCGTCACTTAAAATGGGGCCCACGAAGTAAATCTTGGGATCGAGCCGCGGCTTGGCTGGCGGATCCGACACATCAATAAAAATCACGAAGAGCCAGATCAGATGCCACAAAAGCGATGCCAAAATGGCGGTTCGCAGCGGACGGCTTTCGCTTAATTCCCTAAAGAATCCGATCAAACGTCAGCCCCCGGCTGATTGGTCGCGATGTTGACCTTGCTGATTCCTGAGCGGCGGCAGAGATCCCAGAGTTCGACGATTTTGCCGACTGAAGCGCCGACATCCGACTTGATGAGGACGCTTGAGCCGTGGCGTGATGCTTCGTCTAAAAGGTCGCTCAGCGCGGCTTTTTGGATGGGCTTGAAGTTGAGATAGATCAGATCCTGCGCCGTCACGGTAACGATCAAATTCTCAGAGTCGATCACTTCGCTGGTCACGGCCTTCGGCAGCCGCACGCGGATGCCGGGCTGCAGCACGAAGTTGGACGTCAACATGAAGAAAATGAGGAGCAGGAACATGACATCGACGAGCGGCGCGATATCCAGCTGCCCCTTACGGATCGATGTCCGGCGTTTGAGATGCTCAAATTTCATAAAAACCGTCCTCCGCTATTCTTCGGAGACTTCGCGCTTTTCGGACAGCGTGTTGATGAGGTCGGAGGCGCTTTTTTCCATATCCAGCACCAGGCCGTCGACGCGGCTGGTGAGATAGTTATAGGCCACGAAGGTCGGGATCGCGACGCAAAGACCGAACACCGTCGTCAGCAGGGCCTCCCAAATACCTCCCGCCAAATCGCCCGGATTGACCGGCGCCACGGCGGAAGATTTTTCTTGGATCACGCGGAAGGCTTCGACCATGCCGGTCACCGTGCCGAGCAGCCCGAGCAGCGGCGAAATGTGCGCGATGGTGGCGAGCACCGGGAGACGCTTTTCGAGCATGGGTACTTCGTGAAGCGCCGCGTCCTCGATGGCTTCGCGGATCTCCGCGCGGGTGCGGTCGTGTTTGAGAATTCCTTCTTTCACGATATGCGCCACGGGACCCGGGGTTTTTTCGCACAGGTCCACGGCGTCCATCACGCGGTTACGCTTGATGGAGCGCGAGATCTGTTCCGAAAATTTGCGCGTGTCGATGGTCACGCGTCGCAGGTACAGCGCCCGCTCAATCACGATCGCGAACGCCACGAAGGAACAGGCCAGGATCGGCCACATGATCGGTCCGCCTTTTTGCA
>JAGOUK010000139.1 GCA_018061225.1 Candidatus Omnitrophota bacterium
GCGGCCGGCGTGATAGATCGTTCGTCGCGGATATTTTGAGTGATGCGGCGGTGGGCTGTGCTAAGGGCATGGCCGTTGTTCTTGACCCGCTTGAGAATGGCCCGGCCTTTGAACCGCTTGCTTGTGATCTGTTGTGCCTGCGCGAGACTGGCGGCGTGCTGCTCCAGTCTTTCTAAACTGAATAGCTCGGATCGAATGATCTGGGCGGGCTGAATGGCGTCGGGCAAAAACCGCGGTTTTGGAACACTCATAGGCCACTATACCAAGTTTCACGAGGAGAATGTGATTGGAGGCAGCGGCTCTCGGCAGCGTTAAGCCTCATGTGTAAAAAATTGCGCAAAGACGGTTATAATGCCTGCTCGAAATAATCTTATTAAGGAGGCAATCATGTCATTGATCAAACGGGCGTCCGCGGAGTTTTTTGGAACGTTTTGGCTGGTGCTCGGGGGCTGCGGCAGCGCGGTTCTCGCGGCGGCTTTTCCTGGCGTGGGGATCGGGCTGCTTGGAGTTTCATTCGCGTTCGGCCTCACCGTGCTGACGATGGCCTACGCGCTCGGCCCGATCTCGGGCTGCCATTTGAATCCCGCCGTTTCCATCGGGCTCGCGGCTGCCGGCCGGTTCAAATCCTCAGAACTTCCCGCGTACATCATCGCGCAGATCATCGGCGCCATTGTGGCGGCCGGTACGCTGTATTTCATCGCCAACGGCAAGCCGGGGTTTGATCTGACGGGCGGGTTGGCGGCCAACGGTTATGGCGCCCATTCTCCCGGCGGATATTCCATGATGGCCGGTTTCATCACCGAGGTCGTTATGACCGGATTTTTTCTAATCATCATTTTGGGCGCGACGGATAAAAAAGCACCGCAGGGTTTTGCGCCGATCGCGATCGGACTTGGGTTAACACTTATCCATCTCATCAGCATTCCCGTGACCAACACATCCGTCAACCCGGCCCGCAGCATCGGGCCCGCGTTGATTGTCGGCGGTTGGGCGGTATCGCAGCTGTGGTTGTTTTGTGCGGCACCGATCATCGGAGCGGTTCTGGGCAGTGTGAGCTACCGCTGGCTCAGTGACGATGAGAAGAATGGCGCCAAATCATGAGTAACTGGATTTTGTTGGGTAAAGTTGAAGAGCTAAAGAAGAAGACAGTTCAAGAGGTGACAGTCGAGGGTAAGGTCTTGGCCCTGACGTATCACAAGGGCGCGTTTGGCGCGGTTTCCGGAACTTGTCTTCACATCGGCGGCCCGCTCGGGCAGGGATCTATCAATGAGGATGGGTATATCGTCTGTCCCTGGCATCAGTGGATGTTTGACTGCAAATCCGGCAAGGCCCGCCCCGGGATCGAAGCCCAGGTGGCTAAGTATGATCTAAAGGAAGAAAACGGAAGCCTTTTTATCAATCCGATCGCGGTGACGCAGGATCAGCATGCCGAGCACAAGGCTCATCCGCTCACGCGCAAGCTGGAGCGCGCCCCGGGGCCGATTCGCGTGGTTGGGATCTCTACGACGGTGATGAACCGAGAGGCTCCGCGTGTTTCTACTTCTGATGCCGTATTAGAAGAAGCGCTTAAGCATGCCAAGCAGTCGGGCGCGGAGACGAAGCTGATCAAGCTCAACGACCTAAAGTTTCGCGCTTGCGAAGGCTACTATTCCCGCAGCGCCGAAGCCTGCACCTGGCCCTGCACCATCACACAAATGGACCCGTCCGACCAATTGGATCAGGTTTATGAGGCGCTTGTTTTTTGGGCCGATGTGGTCTTGATCTCAACTCCGATCCGCTGGGGCGCGGCGAGTTCGCTCTACTTCAAAATGGTCGAGCGGATGAACTGCATCCAGAATCAGGAAACGATCGCGGACAACCAGCTAATCCGTAACAAGGTAGCCGGTTTCCTTATCACCGGCGGTCAGGACAATGTCCAGGCGGTGGCCGGGCAGATGATGACTTTTTTCACCGAGATCGGCTTTGTGTTTCCGCCGCATTCCTTCGTGGCCTGGAGCCGCGGGTGGGCGGCAGAGGACATGGAAAATAATATTCGCCAGGTGCTGGAGAGCGAGGACTTGAAGAAAGATGTTCATGGACTGGTTGACCGCTGCCTGCAGACGGCCGGACCGCTGGCCCTGGGCGCATCCGCCGCGGCCAAGACATCGGAAGCCAAGCCCGTCAGGCAGAATGCGCCGTACATCAAAGACGAAAAGCCCGGCCGCAAGGCTTGGTGTTCCTGCGGTGCTTCAGCCAATCAGCCCTATTGCGACGGCAGTCATAAGTCCTCAGGCACCGGCAAGACACCGGTGATCGTGGAGATTACGGAAGCCAGGAAAGTGGCCTGGTGCGGCTGCAAACAATCCAAGAACGGCGCTTTTTGTGACGGCAGTCATACGCAGCTATCCAATCCCACGGCCAAGGCTTAATGATTAGTGGTTGCGGCGGGTATTCCTTTGGAATAAACTCACAGTTGCGGGTGCTTGGTTGGTCAGCCGAATAGGCCGCGCATCAGATTAAAATCGGTTAACAGTTAGCAAATACAGGAAACAATCATGTCGAAGCTTACCGTCATTGCGAATATCAAGGCCAAATCAGATAAGATCGATCTGGTCAAAGAAGAACTCATCAAGCTCATCGACATCACCTGCGATGAAGAAGGCTGTCTGCAGTATGATCTGCACCAGGACAATAACAACCCCGCACATTTTATGTTCTACGAAAACTGGAAGTCCCGGGAGCTTTGGCAGGCGCATATGGGCCGCCAGCACCTGAAGGACTACGCGGCAGCTACCGATGGGGCGGTTGAGGAATTCACGATTCTCGAGATGACGCACATCGCATAAGACAGAGCGAGCGCCCGGGCCGCTAGCATGAGACCTCCGCGTTCCCTCGAGCGCGGAGGTTTTATTTTGCCCCTCATCAAAGCGGTATAATACGAAAATGACTCATATCTATGTCGATTCGGACGCGTGTCCCGTGAAGCCGGAAGCGGCGCGCGTGGCGCAGCGCTACGGGCTCAAGATCACGTTTGTGTCCAACTCCTGGATGCGGCTGCCCGAAGAGTGGGGTGCCAGGCTCATGGTGGTGGACGGGCAGTTTGACGCGGCGGACAATTGGATCGTGGAGCAGGTTGTTGAAGGTGATGTTGTCGTGACGGCGGATATTCCTCTGGCGCACCGCTGCATCAACGCGGGCGCCCGGGTGATCGGAACGCATGGGCAGATCTACACCGATGAGAATATTGGCAGTATTTTGGCCACGCGTGATTTGATGCACACCCTGCGCGGGGCCGGGGAGATCACGGGCGGACCGGCGCCGTTCCGCGGCGAAGACCGATCCAAGTTCCTTCAAGGCTTGGACCGCATCATTCAAAGTATTAAGAACGGGTAAAGGAGCGCAATATGGACCCCATGCAGCTGATCGCCGCGGGACTTTGCTTCGCGGTCGGTATGTCTCTGGGACTGCTCGGCGGAGGCGGGTCGGTGCTCATGGTGCCGATCTTCGTCTATGTGGCGGGGTTGTCGGCGGCGGAGTCGATCGGACTTTCTCTGTTGGTGGTGGGATGCTCCAGCATCATCGGCGCGGTCAAATATTTTAGGACCGGATGCGTCAATCAGCGGCTGGTATTGCTTTTTATCATTCCCGGTATCGCGGCGTCGATCTTTGGCGCGCGGGTTGCGGCGAGAGTCGACGCCCAATTGCTGCTTTTTATGTTCGGGGCGCTCATGGCAGTCATCGCCGTCATTCTCTTTGTGAAGTCTTCCGAAAAAAACCAGCCGCAAGGTCCGGTGGTCTGCAGGCCAAGCACGTATTTGTCCGCCGGAGTGGGCGCGGTGATCGGTTTTTTGACCGGACTGTTGGGCGTGGGCGGGGGTTTCTTGATCGTGCCGGCGATCGCGCTTTTGATGCGTTGCTCGATGTGCACCGCGGTCGGAACCTCGCTGGCCATCATCGCGATCAATTCGCTCAGCGGCTTCATCGGACATCTGCCGGGGATGACAAC
>JAGOUK010000140.1 GCA_018061225.1 Candidatus Omnitrophota bacterium
GCCGGTGCGAAAAGACGATTGACCGCCATGCCCCGTCAAAAAAGCTCCGAGCGTGCAAAAAATAAACTTTCCTCCGCCCGCGGCTGCGGCGACCAGAAGGATCACCTTCCAATTCGCCGCCACCAGCGACGGTTCGATCTGCATGCCGACAGAAACGAAGAAAACCGCCGTGAACATGTCTCTCAGCGGATGCATCTTTCGAATCACTTCATGCGCGTGCCGCGTCTCGGCGATGACGGCGCCCATGATGAAGGCCCCGAGCGCGGCGGAGAATCCGGTCCGAACCGCCAACATCGATCCGCCCAGCACCAGTCCCAGCACTGTCACGGTCATCGTTTCGTGTGATTTAAGTCCGGCCACGTAATTCAATATTCTGGGCACCAACACCGCCGTGATGATGACCGCCGCGACCATGAAGGAGATGACCCGCATCATCGAAATCCCGGCTTCATGCCAGCTCATCCCCCCGGATAAGGCGATCCCGGGCAGCAAGGCGATAATGACGATCGCGACCAAGTCCTCAACGATGAGAATCCCGAGAATCATTTGCGCGAACTTTTCGTGCAGCATTTTGAGGTCCACCAACACCTTGGCGATGATGGTCGTGCTCGAAATACAAATGATCGCGCCCAGGAACAGGCAGTCCAGCGGCTTCCAGCCGAGCAGCTTGGCCAGCGTGTATCCGATCAGCATCATGACGGGGATTTCGATCGCGGCGGCGATGACAGCGGCCGGGCCGATGCGAAGCAGTTTGGTGATGCTAAACTCCAGACCGATGGTGAATAACAGGAAGATGATACCGAGCTCGGATAAGATATGGATGTCGTGCAGATTGGTGACCAGCGGATAGGTAAAAGTGTGCGGGCCGACAAAAAGTCCCGCGCACAAATATCCAATCACCACCGGGATACGCAGGCGTTGAAAAAGTATTGTAATGAGGGCTCCGACGACCATGACGATCGTCAGATCCTGTAAGAATATTAGCTGGTCCATGGTCTAGGTGATGGACTTTTCGACAAACTGAACGCGGTAGATGCGGATGAGAGCGAAAAATAGCGACATGACAATCGGCCCGACGAAGATCCCGAACACTCCGTACTGCACCACTCCTCCGATCACGGCCAGGAGCAGCAGCGCGTACGGCAGGCCGGAACGCTTGCCGATCACCAGCGGCTGCACCACATTGTCGATGGAGCTGATGACCACCACTCCGATGGCAAGCAGGATGCCCGCGCGAACCCAATCCTGCTGCACCGCCAAATAAACGACGAACGGAAACCACACCGCCGCCGCCCCAAATACCGGCAACAACGACGCGAAAAAAGTAATCGCCGCGAACAGCGCCGGCAGCGGGAGTCCCATCACCGAAAAAACTAGCCCCACTAACCCCGCTTTGGCGAATGCTGACAGCACCTGACCGTGTATCACCGCGGCAAAGGTCTCGCGCAGCTGATGCATCACTTCTTTTTTATTATCATCGTCGAGCGGGAGAATCTGCTCAATGAATCCCATGATCCTGCGGCCATCCTTGAGAAAAACAAATAGGAAAAAAATCGTCAGCAGCGTGTTCACGATCAAAAGCAGGACGTTCTTGGTGATCAGCGCCGCCTGCGACGCCACGAATCCGCCCCAAGTCGACATGGAGTCCGACGCCCAGGCCCCAAACTCTACCTTCATCCGGTCAAAGAGCCCGGTCGATCTGGCCTGGTCCACGACCGGCAGCGAGGCCAGCCAATCCACAAACTTGATGTACTCACGGTTCTTGATCCACAGCGTGAGCCACTGAGCGCCCCTCACCCCTTCATCACTGATTTTCCCCGCGGCCCCATAAACTAAAGGCACTGTCACCGCCAACACGATCAGCGTGGTCAACAGCGCCGCCCCCGTCTCATGCTTAATCCCCCCACCAATCAGCTGATACAGCGGATAAAACGCAAACGCCAATATCGCCGCAAACAAAATCGGCCCGCTAAAAGGACTGAGGATAAGCAAAAAATGAAAAGAGATGAAAAGCAGAATCGCAATGAAGAAAGCCGTGATTACGGTAGGTTTCATAGGTCTAATATCTCACACTTTTCACTTAGCGAGCAACCCAATCGGTTGAAAGACCAAACCGGCTAGCGACAGCGCCGAAGGGCATGGGTCTTCGTAGGGCTTTTTGCGCGACGAGGCGTCCCCGCCGAGGAGTGCAAAGGAGCTCGCGCGCGTTACCTTAGGCCGCGCGCGAGCGGCTCCGCCCGAAGAAGAACCCATGCCCTTCGGCGCGATCAATCAGCCAGATTAGGCGCTTTGAACCGTTTGGGCTGTGAGCGCTTTGACTTGTTCGAGGTTTTCGGCGAAAAGCCAGGTTGATAGGTAGCGCTCTCCGGTGTCAGGGAGGATGACGACGATTTGCTTGCCTTTGTTCTCGGGACGCTTGGCGACTTCAAGAGCGGCCCAGAGGGCTGCGCCGCAGGAGATGCCTGCTAGAATCCCCTCTTTTTTGGCGAGGTCACGTGCGACGCGTCCGGCGTCTTCATCCTTCACCTGGATGATCTCGTCGATGATGCCGGTGTTTAAGATTGAGGGTACGAATCCCGCGCCGATCCCCTGAATCTTGTGCGGGCCGGGTTTGCCGCCGGACAAAACAGGCGAAGATACCGGCTCAACGGCGATCGCTTTGAAGGTCGGCTTACGTTTCTTAATCACTTCCGCCACACCGGTGATCGTTCCGCCGGTGCCGACGCCCGAAACCAGAATATCGACTTTGCCGTCGGTGTCTTTCCAGATTTCTTCAGCCGTGGTTTGGCGGTGAATCTCAGGATTGGCCGGATTCGCAAATTGCTGAAGCACGACGGATCCCGGCGTCTGCGCCGCAAGCTCCTCCGCCTTCCGAATCGCCCCCTTCATCCCGTCAGGCCCGGGAGTTAAGACAAGCTCCGCGCCAAAAATGGAAAAAAGCTGGCGGCGTTCCACGCTCATCGTTTCCGGCATCGTCAAAATAAGCCGATACCCTTTGGCCGCGGCCGCGTACGCGAGGGCTATTCCCGTATTTCCGCTCGTAGGCTCGATGATCACGGACCCCGGCTTAAGCACCCCCCGCTTTTCCGCGTCCTCGATCATCGCGGTGCCGATACGGCACTTCACGCTCGACGCCGGGTTAAAGGACTCCACCTTCGCGAGGACTTCCGCCACACACCCCTCCGCCATCCTATTAATTCTCACAAGCGGCGTACGCCCGACCGTTTTTGTAATATCTGAATAAATCGTTGCCATAACCCCTCCTATTTCGATCAGATCGAGTAGTCGGTGTACGCGATCCGCTTGGGATTCACGTAAACCACTTCGCCTCGTTGCAGTTTCATCTCTTGATAGACTTCTTGCGGAATCTCCACGTGGATGCGGTCGCCGGAGTCGACTTGAACTTCAAGCTTCACGGCGGATCCGGCCACATTGATATGTAAGATTTTGGCGCGCATCGCGTTTTCCGCGACGATGGAGCGGCGGACTTCAAAGTGGTGCGGCCGAATGTAAAGCTTGGCGCTTTTGTTGGCCGGGGAGGACTGGCCGGCGGGGACTTCGAAGGCGGCGTCGCCGACATAGGCCTTGCCTTCCTCGACACGCGCGTGAAAAAGATTCACATGGCCAAGGAAGTTCAAGACAAACGGGTTGGCTGGACGGTCATACACCTCATCAGGGGTTCCGACCTGCTGCACTTCTCCCTCATTCATCACAACAATGCGGTCGGCGACTTCGAGCGCCTCTTCCTGGTCGTGCGTCACAAAAATCGTCGTTACGCCGAGCTCGTCGTGGAAGCGTCTCAGCCATTGGCGCAACTCCTTACGAACCATGGCGTCGAGCGAGCCAAACGGCTCGTCCAACAACAAAACCTTGGGCTCGACCGCCAGCGC
>JAGOUK010000141.1 GCA_018061225.1 Candidatus Omnitrophota bacterium
CCGTAAGTACGACCACACCGCCTGATACTCTGCATCACCCTTTGACTTAAGACTTTGCAGGACGCTTCACAAAATTAATGGCGTTTAGCTCTTTACGCTCTCCCGGCAACGCGACTGAGGTTAATCGCGCGTCCGATTTGAGCAGCACCAAAAGGTTGCGGCGCACCATGTCAAAAGCGATTCCTGAGGGCGATCTCATTCCGCTTGCCGCCAGCGAGATCGGGCCGCGTCCACGCCCCGCAACCCGATAAATTTCGCCGCGGATGCTGCTGGAAAGATACAGATTGGATTGGTCATCCATGGTCAAACCATCGAGATCCCCCAAACCCTTTTTGATAACTTTGGCATGCTTGGCCTGATTGATCTCTACCATCTGACCAGAATTCCGCGTCACAACAAAGAGATGCTTGCTCGCGGGATCAAGGACCATTCCGGATATTCCCACAAGAGCGTCTATCTTCGAAAAAAGCGTTACGCGATTATTGTTGTTGCGGGTCTCGATCTTGAAGATCCGGGGAGATGCGGTGTCTGCCGCATAAAGATCACCTCGTCTCCCGGCGGTGAGCGCTCCCAACGCTGCCGGCACTCCAGATTCCTCAGACACCAAAATCGATTCCACCCAAGCCCCCGTATCTATCCGATAGACCCGCACGTAATCACCGTCCGCAACATAGAGCTGGCCACCCAACACCACCATCCCCCTGGGATCTCTTAGCTCCCTCCCGCTGCCTTCATCGCCGCCCTGGACAAACTTTTGGATCAGCACGATGCCGCTGCTGGAGACTTTAGAAATAAACCCTCCGGTCGGGACTGGGGCGTCCGGCTCTGTTTCTTTGACGCGCTGAGGGATCGCGTTCGAAATGTAGAGCTCGCCGCTGTTCGGGTCACACGCGACAGCCTCGGGTTTAGAAAAGCCGCCAAATTCCGTGGCCTGCGCCGCCGCCGGCGCAAAAAGACATGCCGCCGCGCAAAGCGATGCCATCACTAATTTTCCAAACGGGTTGTTGAAGGGCTTACATCTGGAGGGCTTTGAGGGATGATGATAATCAAGGGAATGCGTCGGCTTCGATCCGGCGAATGCGGCCAGCTCGTCAGCCATTTGTCCCGATGGTCTGATCCTCAAGCCCATACCGGCCCCCATTCTGCAAAGATTCACGTCATTCGACACCAATGTCCAACGCAGCCGTTCGCCGGATGCCAACTGCCGCATCCACGCCTCCATCACCGCGTCCGCGGGCTCTCCCCCGCGCGAGCACAAAACCTCCAACACGGGTGTGTTGGTCCACTCATCACTAAATCTAGACCCGTCGATCACCAGCACCGCCCGCATCCCGCGGTTCGACGCATAATGCTCGATCAAGTAAGCCATTCGTTTGATATCAGGAAAAAACCGCGCGCAAGAAGACGCGCGGGCCGCATGAAAAAGATTAAACCCATCCACCAAAAGACCTTCCCGCATCCCCTCAGTCTAACACGAAGCAATCTGCGGCGCGTCCGCGCCGTCTCTTCGGTCAGTCTGCGGCGCGTCCGCGCCGTCTCCATACTCAACCCCAACCGCAAAACGCTTTAAAGGTATCAGCCGCTAGGCGCCGAGGAGCGCGGCGTAGCAGCGCTACGCAAGCGACGAGCAACGACGCGGATGATGCCTTTAAAGCGTTTTGCTAAGAGTGTTTGACGTTCATGCCAGACATCAGGAAGCTATCCAGCACGTCCTTCTTGGACCGCCACCGGCCGCCAACCTTGAAGCCCGGGAGAACACCTTTTTTAAGCCAACGGTAGACGGTCATCTCATGGACGCCGAGATACTTGGAGATCTCCTGCGTCGACATCATGGGCGACTTTCCGTCCGATCCGCCTTCGAATACTTGCTGTGCCATTTTCTGTCCCTTCTCATGTTTAGAACGACTCATGATGGGAGTATATAGTACGATTGAGTATTTTTCAATATTGTATGCTTATTATTATATTTAGTTACTAATTAATACTATTGATAAGATTGTAGACAAAAAAGAACCCCCGCCACACAGCGGGGGTGGGAGCAGAGTATTTTTTAGGACTCAAAAGCGCTTACTATAGTATCCCTGAGCTTCTGAATGTCAATTTGTCCCTTCTCGAAGAAGCCAAAGTAACCGCGACCCCTAAACTTGTCTTCGATTTCATCCCCGCCCATTCCGGTCAGAACGATAAAACGAGTGCGGGGGTTGATCTCCTGCATAACGGCAATTAACTGATCCCCGTTTAGCTGCGGCAGCTGATAGTCCAACAGAGCAACATCAAACGTCTTGCTCTTACTCTGATTGACGGCCTCGGTCGGCTTGTCCACACAAGTGAGATTATACGGATACGGTTTAAATACGTCCTTGAGGAGGTCTAAGAACCCGTGATCATCATCAACTATGAGCAGATTTTTGCGTTCCGGCGACATGACAGGGCCTTGTGAAGAATCGCTTAC
This sequence comes from Candidatus Omnitrophota bacterium, assembly GCA_018061225.1. Lineage (GTDB taxonomy): Bacteria > Omnitrophota > Gorgyraeia > 2-02-FULL-51-18 > JAGOUK01 > JAGOUK01. The sequence goes on from JAGOUK010000141.1 coordinate 2,453, forward strand.
TGCTTGATATCCTTAAGCAGCCAAGTATCCAGCACTTCTTTCTTCGTTCTCCACTGTCCGCCGATCTTAAAGCCAGGAAGCTTCTTCGTCTTAAGAAGGCGATAGACTGTCATCTCATGCACTCCGAGGTACTTCGAAATCTCTTTGAGCGTCATGATCTGCGTGCGCTGGGGTCTTTTTTGCTGTTCGGCCATATGAACTCCTATGGTGCTGTTTCGAAACTGTGAGACAAAATTAGCAAATCTTGAATAAATTGTCAATACTTAACAAAAATATCATTTACTAGCATTCTACGCTCACCGACTTCCAAGTTAGTGTTGCGCGAGTATCGGATGAGCAGGAATGGAGGCGGGAGGGTGAATGAAACGGGCGCTTAGCTGGTGGATTTGCGGGCAGACCAGGTCTGGCGGACCCACGCGAGCGCTTCATCGCGGGTTTGCCACTCGCCGTTCAGCTGTTTTTCTTCGGCGGCTTTGATCAGCGGGCCCATGTGCGGGCCGGGCTGGATTCCGAGCTCGATCAGATCTCGGCCGCGCACGAAAGGCTCCGGCCGGATCTCTTCTTTGGAGAGTGTGCGTATTTTTTTCTTCAGGAAACGCCAAATGCCAAGTTTGCCGTGGCTTGCCAGGCAGTCCGCGCGGTGCTGCTCGAGCTCGGTCTCAAACGTGCGGCGCTGCATCATGCGCTTGAGCGTCGACGGCTTCATCTTTGGCGCGTCCTTAAACTGCATATGCCATTCCACACAGGCCTTGATGTCTTCCTTCTCGTCGTTGGAAAACTTAAGGCGGTCCAAAACCTTTTCGGCCATACGCGCGCCGACCAAGTCGTGGCCGTTGAAGCGGATGCGGCCGGCTTTATCGGTACGGGCCGTGACTGGCTTGCCGATATCGTGCAGGAGCGAGCCAAAGGCCAGTGTGAGCGAGGGCTTCTTAAGCTGCTTGAGCATGAGGCGGGTGTGCTTAAACACATCCCCTTCCGGATGGAATTCTTTGGGCTGCTCGCAGCCTTTGAGCTTTTCGATCTCAGGAAGCAGGATCGGGAGGAGGCCTGACTTGTCGAGCCAATCTAAGCCCTTGTCCGGATGCGGGCCGGTAAAAAGTTTGATCAGCTCGTCGCGGACACGCTCGGCGCTCACGGCGGTGATTTCTTTGCGCATTTTTTGAATGGCCTTGAGCGTGGCCGGGTCGATCTTGAAGTCGAGATTGGCCGCGAAGCGGATGGCGCGCAGCATGCGGAGCTTGTCTTCTTTGAAGCGCTCGAGCGGTTTGCCGATGGTGCGGATGAGCTTGCGGCGGGCATCGGCGCGGCCGCCGACCCAGTCGAGCACCTCGCGAGTCGCGGGGTCGTAAAACAGGCCGTTGACCGTGAAGTCGCGGCGCAGCGCGTCTTCTTTGGCTGTCGAGAACTTTACGCCTTCCGGCCGGCGGCCATC
>JAGOUK010000142.1 GCA_018061225.1 Candidatus Omnitrophota bacterium
GGAGAAAGACGGAAGTTTTGCGAAGTACATCTGGAGTTTCACCGGCGGCAAACCCATTGTGAATCGTCTCAGGTCGCTCAAGGAAATCCCTGTGTCCACGAAGGAATCCGACGCGATGAGCAAGGACCTGAAGGCCCGCGGCTTTCGCTTTGTCGGATCAACGATTTGCTACGCGCACATGCAGGCCACCGGCATGGTGAATGACCATCTCGTGACCTGCGAGCGTCACCAGGCTTGTCAAAAAAAGCACGTTAATTAGTTAGTTTTTGATTTTGGCGAGGTCGGAAGGAAAATCGATCTCGGTCCAGAACACGTTGCCCACGGGGACGCAGGCGGGAGAAAAGCTTTTCATCAGCCCGCAGTAGGCATCCTCGTATTCGCATTGGGTTACTCCGGCGCGGACCATGCGATTCAGGATCGCCGCCAACTTCCGTCCCGCCTTGCTTCCAACCTTAAAGATCCCCGTCGCTTCACCCAGAGGCTTGAGCCCGGGATCCAGCGGCTTAGAGATCTTCACGATGCGGCCGCCCTTGGCTTGCAATATCATTTCTTCACCCGTGGATTTGACCCGCGGGTCCATCAAAAAAGCCGCTTCATGCGTATCCACGCGAAGTTTGCATAAGAGTTCCACCGGAAAGTGCACGTCCGCGTCGAGAATGACCGCGCCCTTCAAGAAATCCTGCCGCGCGGTCCAGAGAGAAACAATGCTCCCCAGCCGGTAACGGCGGTTGGTTCTAAAGGTGATGTTGAGGCCCTGACCGAGCTTGCGGCATGCGGCTTTGATGAGATGAGCCTGATGCCCGACCACGATGGTGACCTTGCGAAGCCCTGAGATCCGAAAAGCATTCAGGTAGCGTTCGAGCAGTGTCCCGCCGTCGGGCAGGGGGAGCAGGCATTTGGGTGTCAGACGCGTTGCCGCCCCAAAACGCTTACCGACACCGGCCGCAAGCAGGACCGCCTGAGAAGTCATCCGCTTAGAAGCGGCATCCGAGGCCTGTCTGATATGGGTGACGGCGCGCTTGAGTTCGGCTTCCGTGACCTGACCCAGATTGGCCAGCCTAAAAATTCGGTTCTTCCATTGCGCCTGACCCGCGTAAATGAGGTAGCCCTTCTTGCGCATTAGGTCATGCAGCGCGGGGTATTCGATGCCGACCGGCAGCCGCGCGGCGGTCAACACATGCGACCGCGAGCCTTCCGGCGCGAGAATATCGATGCCGGCGCGTGTCAGCTCGCGTTGAAGCGTCTCGGCCTTGGAACGGTAAGCGGCGATGCGCCGTTTAACCGTTTGAACGCGCAGCTCATCAAGCGCCGCTTTGAACGCATAGACCAGCTGAACGGACGGCGTAAAAGGCGTGTTGCCCTCGCGTTGAAGAGCGAGTGTCGCTCCGAGGTCGAGATAAAGACTGTGGTTAGGATGCTTCTCAAGCCGACTACGTTCGGTCTTGGCGGTGAGGACGAAGGAGACGCCCGGAAAGCCGTGGAGGCATTTGCCCGACGCGCCGGCAGCGTATGCGATCGGTAAATCCCAGGGGATATTCTCGGCGCCGAGTGAGCTCACCGCGTCGACCAAAACAACGCGGCCGAGCTTGGCGGCCAGTCGGGCTACGTCTTGCAGCGGGTTGAGATACCCGGTCGATGTTTCGTGATGCACCATCGCGACAGCCGTGAAGGCCTTATTTTTTCTTAAAAAAGATTCTGTTTCGGCTAGCGCCGGAAAAGCGAGTCCGCCGCCGGTCAAAACATGATGCGTCAGCCGGTGGCGTCTGAGGATATCCGCCATGCGCTCACCATAAACACCGTTAGAAAGAACCAGGATGCGATGACCCGCGCGCCCGGCGGAAGAAAGCATCGCCTCGACCGCGAGCGTGCCCGAACCGGCAAAAAGCGCCGCTTCATGCGTTCGGCCGATGCCAAAAATTTGAGGAAGTGATTCGCGGACTGACGTCAGGACTTTGAGGAATTCCGGTTCGCGGTGGCAGATATCCGGCTCGAGCAGAGCGCGGCGGACACGGTCAGTGACATTGACCGGACCCGGATTGAGCAGAACCCACTTTTTGGCGGGGAGCTCGGCGCGGCTCATTTGCCGGACTGGATCGCGGTCGAAAATTTGCGGGTGATCTCTTCGGGGGAGTCGATCACGCGGGGAGGGGCGGCGGCCGTCTCCGGCTTGACGCGGACGACAAGCATCGCGGGGCCGGAGGATTTAAAGAGTCTCGTGAGCGCGGACTTGAGCGCCGCTTCCGTCGCGACGCCGACCGCTGACTTGTAGCCGCTGGCCTTGGCGATGGCTTCGATCCTGACGCTCTTGGACAGCGTGGCCTGTCCGCCCGTCGATTCGTAGCGGCCGTTGTCGATCACGATATGATAAAAATTCTTCGGCTTAAACGCGCCGGCCATCGGAAGATGCCCCAGATTCATGAGCACCGCGCCGTCGCCGTCGATGACCACGATCGACTGCTTGGGCCGTGACAGCGCCGCTCCCAGCCCGATCGAAGAAGCCATTCCCATGGAGCCGATCATGTAAAAGTTTTCGGGTCTGGCCGCTCCAGCCTGTGCCTGCCGGCAGATAAAGCCGGTCGCGATCACGGCGGGCTTATTGCCGAGCTTCTTCAGGATGAGGGAGACTGCTTGAGTGGAGTTCATTGTCCAAATATCCCACGCTTGATGAAAAGGGCAAAAGGCTTTTTTTGAACCTGCGTCACATGCACTGCCTGGCGCAGCGTGTTCTCGAGCTCGGGCAGATCCGGCGCGGCGCTCGGGATGCCGACTTCCTCCATAAGATTGAGGCAGGAGGCGCCCATCACGATATGCTCCGGCGCATCCGGGCCGTGGCCGCGCCAGGTGATGACCGCGAGCACGGGAATTTTGTAAATGAGATTGAGAGAGGTGAGGACGTTCAGCGAATAACCGATCCCAGAGTTCTGGATCAGCACGGCCGGCTTGCGGCCCGCGAGATACGCGCCGGCAGCGAGACCAAAGGCAGCATCTTCACGCACGGCCGGATAATACGGCATAGTCTTATCGCCGTGAATATTCTCAAGCAGCGCTCCGAGCAGGGAACAAGGCACGCCGGTATAAAAATTAAACCCATTCGCCTTCAGCGCCGCCGAAAACCGCTTCGCATTCTCTTGATGTGCCGGTGTCCATTTCATGGCCAAAATTATAACACGCGTCCCCTCGCGGGAGGCGGCACGTCGCACCCACGGCATGCGGGGCGGGGGCGGGTGACGAGACGCGGTGACCGGATGTGTTAGAGTATTCGCTTATGACTGCGGTGGATTTGTTTACTTTTAATCGGAAGATCGCTTCGAAGTTGAGCGCGTTCCTGGTGCGGACGCCGCTCACACCGAATCATGTCACGACTTTGTCGATGGGGGCGGGGTTGTGGGCGGGGTATATCCTGTCGCACGGAACGCGCGGCAGCATGGTGCTCGGCGCGGTTTTTCTCCAGCTGGCGTTCATCTTGGACAATTGTGACGGCGACATCGCGCGGGCCAAGGGCCTGCAGAGCCGCTTCGGCATGTGGTACGACTTCACGGCCGATCTCATCGTGGACCTGGCGCTTTGGTCGGGACTCGCGCTCGGCGCGGTGAGTCTCGGCGTGCCGGGCGGCGCGGTACGCGGCTGGTGGATGGCGGCCATCGCCGGATCCGCGATCAACTTCACGCGCGTGACCGGCGAGCGCATGGCTCAGATCCGGTCCAATAAGAGCGCGTCCGACAAAATTCCGCCGCCCGCCGACCGGCCTGTGTGGGAAAAAATCTGGTATGTGCTGGGCCAGGACGGCGATCCGACACTTTTGGTTTATGGCTTTGCCCTTCTGGGTTCGCCCTGGCTTTTGCTGGTCCTCGGAACCGTTTAC
>JAGOUK010000009.1 GCA_018061225.1 Candidatus Omnitrophota bacterium
CGCGCTAGCCACCGGATTAGTTGATAAGCCCCAAGAGGTGGACGGAAGATGCCGGAAGACTTACGCATCGCGGTTTTTGTTTAAGAACTGGGAAGGGTATTCACTAGGCACTGAGATGGCATATCGCTTTTTGAGCGCCGATCCTGCCGACCAAACCCAGGTCTCGGCTGATGGGGTGCGCTATTTTGATCCCAGCGATAAGACCGCCGCAACCACCACTTCAGTTTTTGCTCCCACGAATCGCGAGGGGCAGCTACGGTTGCCTTTCCGATATCGTCCAGAGAGGTTTCGTTATGTGCCCATCTGGCGCGTGGTGGATGGAAGCGTGGCACCCAGTTTTTTTGAGAACAAGATTGTTCTGGTGGGACCGGTCAGCGCCATTTTTCATGATATTCATCAAACGCCCCTCGGGCAGATGCCGGGCGTTTTCATCAATGCAAATGAGCTGATGATGATCCTCATGAAAGATTTTGTCCGCGAACCCCTCGCGGATTATCGGTCGCTTGCCGTGGTTCTCTTTGGCATACTTTTTACTTTCATCATTTTTAGTCTGCCTTTTATTTTTCAGCTGATTATTTTTCTTGTTTGCTCTGTCCTAATGTACGGTTTGACGCTGCTGCTGTTCTGCAAGACAGGAACACTTATTGAGCCTTTTAGTCCAATTGTTGTCATGACAATCAACTTCACTGTTGTCGCGTCCTGGAAGGCGCTGAAGATATTTTTGGATAACATTGCTTTGCAGCGTCAGGTGATCACGGACAGTCTCACCGGTCTTTACGGACATCGTTTTATGACGCTTAAGCTCGGGAGCGTGTTTTTGCATTCGGCTTCAACGAAAAGTGAGTTTTGTGTGGCGATGCTGGATGCGGATCACTTCAAGAAGGTTAATGATACGTACGGGCATGATGTCGGCAATGTTGTGCTGGTGAATATTTCCAAAGTCATGAAACAGCATGTCCGGCGGCAGGATGTGGCGGCTCGTTTTGGCGGTGAAGAATTTTGCGTGATTCTGATCGGTACGGACACGAAGGGAGCCAGGGAATGTCTGGAGCGGATGCGGAAGTCAATCGAAGATCTGGAATTCACGTCTGACAAGGGTCCGTTCAAGGTAACGATCAGTTCTGGTATTTGTTCTAATCAGAACCCGGCCGTCAAAACTTCGGATGACATGCTGAAACTGGCCGACAAAGCTCTCTATGAGGCGAAGCAATCCGGACGCAATCGCGTCTGCACGGCATGACGCCAGAGACCCGGGGAAGACAAATAAAAAAAGCCGCGTCATATGACGCGGCTTTTTTTGTGAGAAACGGGGATCTTTTAAGCGGAAGCGGGTGCCGTGTAACGGCGGACGGGGGCCTTGACGACCTTGCCGGCTTTGATGCACTTGGTGCATACGCGGACCACGCGGACGCCGCCGTTCACCAAAGCGCGGATGCTTTGAAGGTTCGGGAGGAAGCGGCGGGTGGTGATACCCGTGGTTTTCAAGCCGATACCGCCGGCTTTTTTCGAAATACCGCGGCGGGCGATCTGTTTGCCGGTCAAAGGTTTTTTATCGCAGACTTCGCAAATTCTTGCCATTTTGGATTGCCTCGTGGGTCGTGATTCTGTTCCGGTGAAAGACCGACAATCTATCACTGGAGAGCCCCAAAATCAAGATAAAAAAAACCCGCTGAACCAGCCGCTTCAGTACGTGAAAGGGGTGGGGCCAAAGCGTCTCATGGAACTTGATCGTCTGGGCATACGCTCGGTTCGCGACTTGATCTTCCATTTTCCCAGAAGGTACGAGGACCGATCGGCTTCCAGAGGCGCCCAGGCCGACGGGGTCGAGAAGGGGCTGTTTGAGGGGAAGGTGAGACGGGTTCGCCTTATCCGCACGCGGCGAGGTCCGACCATTCTCCGCCTTGAGCTGGATGCCGGCCCGGTCCCGGTGACGGCGCTCTGGTTCCGGTCGGAATACCTGCAAGAAGCTTTCAAGGGCGTGCAGCGTCTCGCGCTGTTTGGGCGTTTTGAACGCAAATCCGATGAGATCCAGCTGATCCATCCGGACTACGAAGTTCTGGCCGAAGGGGTTGACGCCCGGCGCGTTCATACCGGGCGGGTCGTGCCGTTTTATGCCGCCGGAGGGGATTTGACACCGCGGGTTCTTCGTTCGATCGAGTATCAGCTCCTCACTGACGCGCTTCCGCATCTCGAGGATCCTCTGCCTCAGGAAATGCGGCGGGCGCACGCACTCGAGAATCGCCGTTTTGCTCTGAAGAGCATTCACTTTCCATCTTCGCAAGAGGATCTGACTCGCGCGTACCGGAGATTCGTGTTTGATGAGTTCTTTTTTATTCAGCTTCTTCTGGCGGCTAAGCGGCGGAAGCGCGCGCTGACGCCTGCGGCCAGGATCAAGGCGGACGCGGCCACGGCCAAGAACTTTGTGCGGCTATTGCCATTTGAGCCGACCGCGGCTCAAAACGAGGCGATCGCGGCGGTGTCCGGGGATCTCAACGGCGCCAAGCGGATGCATCGCCTTTTGCAAGGGGATGTCGGCAGCGGCAAAACGACGGTGGCGGCCTTTGCGCTTTTTGCGGCCGCTCAGGCGGGGCGTCAGGGGGCGATGCTGGCTCCCACCGAAATTCTCGCGCAGCAGCACTACATGACGCTGAGCCGGCTGTTTCTGGAGGCCGGGATACGGGTGGGGCTCGTTAGCCGGGGCGTGTCGGCGGCGGAGCGGCAAAAGACTTTGGAAGAGCTGGCTTCCGGCGAGCTTGCAGTCGTGGTGGGAACGCACGCACTGCTTCAGGATCCGATCAGATTTAAGAATTTGGATGTTCTGGTTGTGGATGAACAGCACAAGTTTGGAGTTTATCAGCGCGAAAAGCTCGAGAAAAAATCCGCTTCACCGCATGTGCTCATGATGACCGCGACACCGATCCCGCAGACCCTGGCGATATCGCTTTATGGCGACATGGACGTTACTGAGATGAAGGGCCGGCCCGCCGGCCGCGGGCGCGTCAGCACGTGTTGGACGGGGCAGTCCCGCAGAAGCGAAGTGTTGGGGTGGATCGAGCGGGAAATTGCCGAAGGCCGTCAGGCTTACGTGGTTTATCCGGCGCTGGACTCAGCCGTCGCCGGACTGCAGTCAGTGCAAGCCGGGGTGGAGATGCTGCAAAAAGGGCTCAGGAAAGAGATTCGGGTCGGCTGGATTCACGGGCAGATGAAAGCAGATGAAAAAAAATTAGTGATGACGGCATTTGCCAATAACGAAATCCACGTCCTGGCCGCGACCACTGTCATCGAGGTCGGGGTTGATGTGCCTAACGCGAACTTCATGGTGATCGAGAACGCGGACCGATTTGGACTCAGTCAGCTGCATCAGCTCCGCGGCCGTATCGGGCGGGGGAAGCATGCTTCGTATTGCGTCCTGGTCTCGGATGCGGAAGATCCGGTCAGCCGTGAGCGCCTGGAAGCGTTTTGCGAGATCGAAAGCGGCTTTGAGATCGCGGAAAAGGATCTGAAGCTTCGGGGCCCGGGCGATATCTGGGGAACGCGTCAGCACGGGATCCCTCAGCTTAAGATCGGCGACCTGGCCCGTGACGGGCATATCATGTCGATCGCGCGCGCCGAAGCCGATAAATGGATCGCGGAAGACCCGTTGTTTAAGAAGCCCGAACACGCTTCGGCGAAAGAGGAACTTTTGGCAAGATTTCCGGGAGCGCTCAAATGAAAATATTGACCGGCCGGTTCAAACACACAGAGATCCCTTTTAAACCGCAGCCAGGCTTGAGGCCGACTTCGGACCGCGTGCGTAAGGCCATCATGGATTCGCTGATGGGCGGCTGGGAAGGGGCGTCCGTCCTGGATCTCTACAGCGGGACCGGGGCGCTTGGACTCGAAGCGGTCTCAGCCGGAGCGGCCGGCGCGGTGTTTGTGGAATCCGACCGCCGACGGGCGGACGCGATCGAGGGTGTCGTGGAAAAGTTGGGGATCTCGGATAACTGCCGCGTCGAAAGATCGGATGTGTTGTCGGCCCTTGAATCGCTCAAAAAACGCGGGGCCGCTTTTGACCGCGTTTTTGCGGACCCTCCTTACGAAAAAGGATTGGCCATCAAAACGCTCGAGTTTTTTGCAGACGGGTCGGCGCTCAAGCCGGGCGCCTGGATCACGATCGAGACCTATAAAAAAGAGCCGCTCCCTGATGTGGTGGGCCGATTGCAGAGGCGGCGCAACACGGCCTACGGGGATACGGCTGTCCACTACTACGTTTTAGTTTAGCCTTACCAGCCAACGGTCACCTGATGCCTCTTTCGGCTGTTGCGCCCCCCACCGCCATACTATATAATGCACAACCATTGTCCGACCTCCTCAAGATTTTGGAGGCCTTATGGCAAAAAATGATACTTTAGCGATTTGTCCGGGTACTTTTGATCCGGTGACCTATGGTCATCTGGACCTGATCGACCGTGCTCTTAAAATTTTTGACCGTGTCATCGTTGCTGTCGCGGAGAACGCGGGCAAGGATCCGCTTTTTTCACTGGAAGAGCGGCTTGATATGGTGCGCCGTGTCACGGCGAATAAGCCCGGGGTTCGAGTGGAATCCTTTGAAGGGCTTATCGTCGAATACGCGATGCGCAAAAAAGCCCTGGCCCTGATCCGCGGCGTGCGCATGTTGTCGGATTTCGAATACGAATTCCAGATGGCGCTCACCAACCGGAAGCTTGAGCCGAGAGTTGAAACGCTTTTTTTGATGCCGAACGAGTCATACGCGTACCTGACCAGCCGGCTGATCAAAGAGATCGCCAAGAACGGGGGAGAGACCCGTTCCTACGTGCCCAAATACGTGCACGGCCGGCTCGCTGAGCGATTCGGCAGAGATAAGCGGCGGACCAAAAAATGAAGCCGACCGTCAAGATTCCGGACATACGGAGTCTTTCGGTGCTTCATATCCGGCGCGGACCGATGCTTTTTGAAGGAACGACGCCGGCGCAGGACTTTGAGTTTGGCGCGGACGGACCCAGGTTTGAGGACGGGATTCGGATCGAGGGCGACATCACGATCGTTGATGAACATGTGATCGCCCACGCGAAAATGTCCGGGCAGGAGATCGCCGCCTGTTCCCGCTGCCTGGAAGACGTGAAGCGGCCGTTGAAGAAAGATTATTTTTTAGCGTTCGAACTTGAAAAAGAACGGACGATCGACCTTTTGCCCCATCTCCGGGAAGAGATGCTCCTGGAGCAGCCCATTCAGGTGCTGTGCCGTCCGAATTGCAAGGGGCTTTGCGCGCGCTGCGGAGCGAATCTAAACGTTCGTTCCTGCGGCTGCGCGAAACGGTCATAAACAAGCGTCTCGACCACTAACGTACACGAAGGATAAAAACCATGCCCAATCCCAAACGGCGGCATTCCAACACCCGCACCCGGAAGCGCCGCACCCATGACAAGATCACGTCCAACGCGTCCTCCAAGTGCCCGCAGTGCGGCGCCGACAGAGAGCCGCATCGCATTTGCGTGAAGTGCGGAACCTACCGCGGCAAGCAGGTCTTAAGCGTTAAATCCGCCTAAATGGCCGAATCTTCAAAGCTGTTCAGGATAGCCGTGGACGCGATGGGGGGCGACCATGCCCCCCGCGCGATCGTTGAGGGCGCGGTTGAAGCCGCGCGCGCTTACGATCACGAGATTATTTTGGTCGGTCAGACGGAAGCGATCGAGCGGGAGCTCACCCGTATCGGCAAGCGCCCCAAGAACATCTCCGTCCGCCATGCAGGTTCCGTGATCGGCATGGAAGAATCCGCATCCGTCAGCGTCCGACGCAAGAAAGACGCTTCGGTCTGCATTTGCGCGGACATGCACAAGGCCGATGAGGTCGATGCCATCGTGACGGCGGGCCACACGGGAGCAGCGGTCGCCGCGACGACGCTCAAGCTGCGCCTGCTCGAGGGGATAGACCGCCCCGGCATCGGCATCGCGTTTCCGACGCTGAAGGGCCCATCGTTCCTGATCGATGTCGGCGCCAATATCGAAACCAAGCCCCTCCACTATCTCCAGTACGCCGTCATGGGGGATGTGTATTTCAAATCCATTCTCGGCAAGCGCAATCCGACCGTGGGTATCCTGAATATCGGTGAAGAAGACTCCAAGGGTACCGAGATCATCAAGGAAGCACGCAAGCTTCTGGAAAAAAGCAGACTTAACTTCATTGGTAATGTTGAGGGCCGCGATATTTTTAACGGCAAGGTCGACATCATCGTTTGCGACGGATTCGTCGGCAACGTTGTTCTCAAGGTGGCCGAGTCCATTGTTGAAGTGATCGGCCAACTGCTCAAAAAAAATCTTAAGAAAAACTACATGACCATGGCCGGAGCCTTTCTGTCCAAATCGGCCTTCAAGGCGCTGAAGCGCGAAGTGGATTACACCGAATACGGCGGCGCGCCGCTTTTGGGCATCGACGGCATTTGCATCATCAGTCACGGGTCTTCCAATCCCAACGCCATCAAGAACGCGATCCGGGTCGCCGGAGAATTCGTCCGCTGCCGCATCAATGAGCGCATCGTTCAAGAGACCGCTCACCTCAAGGAAATCAGCGCTTGAAGACCATCGGCATCATCGGCATCGGGCATGCCGTGCCCGACAAGATCCTGACCAACAAGGATCTGGAGAAGATCGTCGAAACTTCCGACGAATGGATCGTGAGCCGCACCGGAATCAAAGAACGGCGCATCGCCGAAGAGGGCGACGGAACCAGCCGCTGGGCCTGTGAGGCGGCTCGGAAGGCGATGGCTCAGGCTGGCGTTAAGGCCGAGGAGCTGGATTTGATCATCGTCGGCACGACCACGCCGGATATGCCGCTGCCCTCCACCGCCTGCTTCGTGCAAAAAGAACTCGGCGCCAAGAACGCGGTCTGCTTCGATCTCGCGGCCGCTTGCGCGGGCTTTGTTTATTCCTTGTCTACGGCGCAGCAATTTTTACTGAACGGTACGATGAAAACGGCCCTCGTGATCGGAGCTGATCAGATCTCCTCTTTCCTGGACTGGAAGGATCGGTCGACCTGCGTTCTTTTTGGCGATGCGGGAGCGGCCGTGGTGCTGCGCGAAGTGGCCGCGCCGGCAAAAGGCATCATTGCGTGTTCTCTTGGCTCGGACGGGGAGCACGCCAACTTGCTCCGTATTCCCGGCGGCGGATCCAAGTCGCGCACATCCGCAGAGTCGTTTCGGGCGGGGGATCATTTTTTGAAGATGAACGGAGCAGAGGTCTTCAAGCACGCGGTTCGCGGCATGGGGCAATCCATCGCCAAAGTGCTTGAGGCCACCGGAACGCGGGTCGAAGACGTGGCGTGCATCGTGCCCCATCAGGCTAATATGCGCATCATCGACGCGGTCGCCGACCGCCTCAAAGTCGACCGAAGCAAAATTTATGTGAACCTCGACCGCTATGGAAATACCTCCGCCGCCTCAGTGGCCGTTGGTCTTTCGGAAGCCGCGGCCACGGGAGTGATCAAAAAGGGAGACCTGGTTCTTTTAACGACTTTTGGCGCGGGGCTGGTCTGGGCCAGCGCGCTGGTGGAGTGGGGGTTATGACAAAAGTAGCTTATATTTTTCCGGGTCAGGGCGCGCAGTTTCCGGGCATGGGACAGGATCTCTACGCTCATTTTGAAGAAGCCAAGGCGGTGTATGACCGGGCCAATGAACTGCTTGGCTTCGACGTCAAGCGGATCTCGTTTGAAGGACCCGCTTCGGACCTTCAGCGCACTCGTTACGCGCAGGCGGCAATTTTTGTGAACAGCATCGCGGCGCTTCGCGTTTTTGAAGCGCGATTCAAGCCTGCCGATGAAATGCCCGCGGCAGCCGCGGGCCTGAGCTTGGGTGAGGCGACTGCCTTGGTCGCCGCGGGGAGCATCGCGCTTGACGCCGGGATCGGGTTTGTTCGCGACCGCGGGCTTTTTATGGATGAAGCGTCCGTGGAAGTTCCGGGCTCTATGGCAGCCGCGATCGGTATGACGGTGGCGGAAGTTGAAGCGGTCTGCGCGGAGACGGGTGCTGAAGTCGGCAATTTGAATTGCCCTGGTCAAATCGTCATATCGGGAAAGAAAGCTCCGGTCGAAGCAGCGGTCAAACGGTGTCAGGAACTCGGCAAGCGCGCCGTTCCTTTGGATGTGAGCGGCGCTTTTCACTCCAGCTGCATGAATTCTGCCTGCCGCCGTATTGAAGACGCGCTGACCCGTATCGATGTGGTAAGGCCGTCGTTCGCGGTCATCTCAAATCTCACCGCGAGGGAAGAATCCGACCCGGTTCAGATCAAAAAGAACCTGGTCGACCAGATGAATCACCGCACGCTCTGGGAGGATTCCTGCCGCCGTATGATCGAAATGGGGATCACCAAATTTTATGAACTCGGACCCGGCAAAGTCCTCAAAGGATTGATGCGTAAGATCGACCCGACCGTGACCGTGGTACCGCTTGGTACGGCCGAAGACTTCCGTCAGCTGGCCGGTGGAACAGGAGGCGTTCATGCTGCTCAAAAGTAAAGTCGCCATCGTCACCGGGGCCTCCCGCGGGATCGGCCGCGAGATCGCCTTTCGCTTCGCCCGGGAAGGGGCTAAAGTGGCCATTTGCGCCAGAAATGTCGACCAGCTCAACAGCCTGAGGGACGAGATCAAGGCCGCCGGGCTCGAGGAGCCGTATGTAGTGCCTACAGACGTTTCTAAAGAGGATTCTATACAATCCCTAGTGGATAGTGTGATTGACAAATGGGGCGAAGTTGATATACTCGTCAACAATGCGGGAATCACCCGCGACGGTCTTTTGGTTCGTATGTCGGAAGAGGAATGGGATGAGGTCATGGACGCCAACCTAAAGGGGGCGTTCTTAGGCACCAAAGCCGTTGCCAAACCGATGATGCGGCAAAGACACGGCAGGATCATTAATATCGCATCGGTGATCGGGTTGGTCGGCAATGCCGGTCAGGCGAATTACGCGGCCAGCAAAGCCGGTATCATCGCGCTGACCCAGTCGGCCGCCAAAGAGCTCGCCAGTAGGAATATATTGGTGAACGCGATCGCCCCAGGATTTATACAGACCGAAATGACGGAGAAGCTTCCGGAAGCGGTCCGTAACGGCATTCTTCAGGCAATTCCGCTCAAGAAGTACGGCAGCGCCGCGGATGTGGCCGCGGCGGCAGTTTTTTTGGCTTCGGACATGAGTAATTACATGACGGGCCAAGTTCTGACCGTTGACGGCGGAATGGTGATGTAGCACCTCAACAGCAAAGGAACAATCGATGTCAGCAGACACACAGACCAAAGTTAAATCGATCATCGCCGAGCAGCTCGGTGTCAAGGTAGAAGAAGTCGTGGATCAAGCATCCTTCACGGATGATCTGGGCGCGGACTCCTTGGACACGGTGGAGCTTGTGATGGCGCTCGAAGAAGAGTTTGGCATCGAAATTCCCGACGAAGACGCAGAAAAAATGCGCACCGTCGGTGATGCCATGCGCTACATTTCCGAAAAATCCAAGACCAACCCCGAATAATCGATGTCCGAACGGCGAGTTGTCGTTACCGGACTTGGCAGCATCACGCCCATCGGCCTGAATACGGCCGACACTTGGGCGGCGCTCAAAACCGGTAAATCTGGAGTTTCCCGCATCACACAATTTGATCCCACCGGCTTGGACTGCCACATTGCCGCTGAGATCAAAGGGTTTGAGCCCACGTCCGTGATTTCCGTTAAGGAAGCGCGGAGGATGGAGCGTTTTACTCAGTTGGCAGTCGCCGCCGCATTTGAAGCGTGGAAAGACGCCGGATTTAGCACCGAGGCTTCAGATCCTGCCGAACGTGAGGACTGGGGTGTTGTGATCGGATCCGGCATCGGCAGTCTCAGCATCATCGAAAAGCATCACTCCCTTTATCTAGAACACGGCACCAAGAAGTTCAGCCCCTTCATGATCCCCATGCTGATCATCAACATGGCGTCGGGATGGGTTTCTATGCTGCTTGGTCTTAAAGGACCGAACATGGCCGCGGTCACGGCCTGCGCCACGGCGAATCACGCCATCGGTGAGGCCTTCCGCAAGATTCAACGCGGTGACGCGACCGTGATGGTTAGCGGCGGAACCGAAAGCTGCATCACGCCGTTGGGCGTGGGCGGATTCTGCGCCTTGCGGGCGCTTTCGAAGCGCAATGACGCTCCCGAACAGGCCTCGCGTCCTTTTGATAAGGATCGTGATGGTTTTGTGATGGGTGAGGGCGCGGGGATAGTGGTTCTCGAAGAGTATGAACATGCCAAGAAGCGCGGTGCCCGCATTTACGCGGAGCTTGCCGGCTATTCCGCGACCGGTGACGCGTATCACATGACGGCGCCGCACCCGGAAGGTGACGGAGCTATGCGCGCCATGAAACTCGCGCTCAAAGACGCGAAGTTAAATCCCGAAGACATTGATTACGTGAATGCTCACGGCACTTCCACCGAGATGAATGATCAAATCGAGACGCTCGCGATCAAGCGCGCCTTTGGCGATCACGCCAAAAAACTTCAGATCAGTTCCACCAAATCAATGACCGGACATCTGCTCGGCGCGGCAGGCGGTGTGGAATTTGTGGCCTGCTGCAAGTCGATCACGGAAGACGTTTTGCACCCGACCATTAACCAGACGACACCCGACCCCGATTGCGATCTGGATTACATTCCAAACACGACGCGTGAATGTAGGGTTCGGGCGACGATTTCAAATTCTTTTGGATTCGGCGGCCACAACACCTGTCTGGTATTGAAGAAGGTTTAGACCATGGGGAATTTATTGCAGGGCAAGCGGGGAATCATTTTTGGTGTGGCAAATAAGCGGAGTCTGTCGTGGGCCATCGCGCAGGCCGCGCACCGTGAAGGCGCGGAGATCGCGCTGACCTATCAGAGCGATCGTCTCAAGGAAAATGTTGAAGAGCTCGCTCCCGAAGTCGGCGCCAAGCTATTGCTTCAGTGCGAGGCGACTCAGGAAGCAGATTTGACCCGCGTGTTCGGTACGCTTGAAAAAGAATGGGGTTCGCTGGACTTCATGGTCCATGCGATCGCGTTTGCCAAGTCTGATGAACTTTCCGGCGAATACATGAAAGCGACGCAGGACGGCTTTGCGCTGGCGATGAATGTCAGCGCTTACACATTGACGGCGATGGCGCGCGCCGCACGGCCACTCATGGCTAAGGCTCAGAACGGCGCAAGCATCGTTACGTTGACCTACCTTGGCGGCGAACGCGTCATGCCTGGATACAACGTGATGGGCGTCGCGAAGGCGGCGCTCGATATGAGCGTGCGGTACCTGGCTACTGATCTGGGTCCTCAAAATATTCGGGTCAACGCGGTGTCGGCCGGTCCGGTTAATACCTTGGCCGCGCGGGGGATTCACGGCTTTTCGGAAATCCTCAGAGTGGTGCGTGAGCGGGCACCCCTCAAGCGTAACATTGAGGCGGCTGAGGTCGGGAATTCGGCGGTTTTTCTTCTGAGCGGTCTTTCGAGCGGCATCACGGGTGAAGTGCTTCACGTCGATGCCGGCTTCAGCATCTCTGCCTGACCGTTTTTTGTCCTTTCCTGTCCATTTATCCCTCTTAATACTGGTTAGTACCCCTTGACGTATATTTAGTTATACGCTAAAATTATTTTGATATTTATTAAAGCTAAGTCCGCAGCACCGCGATACAACAAGAGGTAAGCATGCACTTCAAAAGACTCGAAATCTGCGGTTTTAAATCCTTCGCCGAAAAGACAGAATTAGAATTCCATCCCGGCGTGACAGCCATCGTCGGACCCAACGGCTGCGGCAAATCCAATGTTTCAGATTCGATCAAGTGGGTTCTCGGTGAGCAGAGCGCGCGCAGTCTTCGCGGCCACCGCATGGAAGATATTATTTTTAACGGCGCGCTGGCGCGTGAAGCGGTGAACTTCGCGGAAGTGTCGATCATTTTTTCGAACGAAGACCGCGCGGTCCCGATGGAGTATGACGAGATCATGATCACGCGGCGTCTCTACCGCAGCGGCGAATCCGAGTATCTCATCAATAAGAGCCAGGTTCGTCTGAAGGACATTCAGAGCATGCTCGCGGGCACGGGTCTTGGCGTCGGCAACTATTCAGTCATTGAGCAGGGGCGCATCAATCAGATCCTGACCGCTAAGCCTGAAGACCGCCGCACCTTGTTCGAGGAAGCCGCCGGCATCACGCGCTTTAAGCAGCAGAAGCGTGAAGCGCTTCGCAACCTGGAAGCGACGGAACAAAATCTTCAGCGCGTCACCGATATCATCGTCGAGCAAAAACGGCAGATCGGCAGTCTTGAGCGCCAGGCCAAAAAAGCCGAAGCCTACAAGCGCGACTTCAATAAACTCAAAACACACGATCTCATTGTCGCGCGCGAAGAACGCGAGCGCTTCATCACTGAGATCGATTCGCGCAGAGAGCTGAACTCCGAACTCAAGGCCGGTCTCGAGGAATTGGCGGGTCTTTGCGAATCCGCTGAAGAAGAGCTGGCGGAAGCCCGTCAGGCCCTTCAGGCGATCGATCAGGAATATCAGGAGACGAAGTCTCAGCACCTCATTCTCGAGAATCAAATCCGCAACAATAATGAAAAAACCTCGATCTTCGCGACTTACATCGAGGAGATCCGTCAGAAGCTTGAAGGGCTCGAAACGGCTGCCCGCGAGGCCGCGGAGCGCATCGTCTCGATGGAAGCCGAAGAGGCGGGATTGGCGCAGACCATAGAAGCGATCGAGATCGAGCGCGAAGCCGGACAGCAATTGGTCGAAGAATCAGAGGCTGCCTTTGCCGGTCTTGAGCAAGAGCTGGCATTTGCCAAGGAAGAGTGGACTGCCGTTAAAGCCGCTTTGGCCGCTAATATTGAGGAAGAGCATCGTGTAGAAAGCGCTCTGGGGCTGGCCGCAAGCGAACGGGCCGCCAAAGAAACAGACCGCATCGAAACTTCCGGCGAGATCGAGTCCTTGTCCGTTCAGGCCCAGATCCTTCACGATGAGTGCCGCACGGCGGAAGAACAGGCGGCGATGCTTTCGCATGAGATCCGCGAACGTATTCTGGACCGTGAGCGCCTCGAGGGTCAGCTGGTTCAGGACCGCGAGGAGGCCAAAGGATTGGAGCAGCAGGTGCTCGCCCTTGGACAGGAAGCCGCTTCTAAGCAGTCGAAACTTGAGATGATGGAACATTTTGCGAAAAGCCACGAAGGTTTTTCGCAGGGCGCGAGACATATTCTCGAATTAACGCAGACCGATGCCGCCTGGGAAAACCGCATTCTCGGCGCGCTCGCGGATCTGGTCGAAGTCGAGCGCGGCTATGAAGTCGCGGTGGAATCCGCGTTGGGGTCACTTTCGCAGGCGATCGTATGCGAGCGGGACGAAGATACGGCGGAGCTGGGCCGCCGGCTGCGTGAGGCGCGTCAGGGCCGCGCGGTGCTGCTGCGCCTGGATGCTCCGACGCTGGGGACTTCGGCGGAAGTGTTGCCGGAAGAGGGGATGCGCCGGCTGATCGACGTGACACGAGCCAATGAACGAGTTTCTAAGATGTACACGCATCTGGTCCGGAATATTTTTGTGGCGTCGGATGCCGCGCAGGCGGCGGACTTGAGCCGCCGCTATCCGCAGGGCGTGTTCGTGACGCGCGAAGGTGAAGCCTATCGCGCCATGACAGTCCTGATCGGAAGCGCGGACTCGTCTGAAGAAAGTCTGATCTTCGGCCGTGAGAGCCGCATCAAAGAGATCAAGGCCCATCTCCTGGAACTTTCTATGGAGACCGAGCGTCTGACGGCCCGTAAAGAGCAGGTGGCCGCCAAGATCATCGCGATCGAAGAGGCGTTAAAGACTCAGAGCGAAGTCGTGCCGCGCCTACAGGTGAAGCTGGCGGACGTGCAGAGCCGCAAAGAATTACGCGGCAACGAGCGCGAAAAAGTCGATGAGCGCCTGGGCCGTCACCGCGCGACACTCGTGGAGCTAGAGACCCGTCTGGCCGCGCTTGGTGAGGAGGAATCCGGTCTGAAGGTTGAGTTTGAAGCCGTGACGCTCCGACTTTTGGAATCCGAGCAGCGTTCTTTGAGCTTGCAGGAATTGATCGAAGGCGCGGCCCGACGCCGCGAGGATATGCTGATCGAGATCACGCGCCGCAAGTCGCAGTTTGAAACGGTGCTTCAGCGGGCCGAGCAGTCACAGCGCAGCCTGGATCGCACGCGCGAGGGGCTGCGGGTGGAGCGCGCCGCGATCGAAACTCGTCAGCGCGATCAGGAGGCTTTGTCCGCCAGGCAGACCGAGACGCAGTCACAGCTCGAAACGCTTCGGGCGCATTCGGAGACCCTGAGCTACGACCGTGATGCTCTTCTTGAGCGCCACAACGCGATCGCGATCGAGAAGGAAGACCGCGCGACCCGTCTCACGGACACCGAGTCCAGACACACGGAGCTGTTTGCCCGTCAGCAGAGCGATCGTGAGCGCACGCACACGCTGGAGATGGAAATTGAGCGCACGATGCACGAAGCGCAGCGCCTTAAGGACCGTATTTACGCGGCTTATCAGATCGACCTGGACAATGAAACTCCGGTTACTATGCTGGTCGAGCTGCCGGAAGTGACGGAGGCGGTGGACAATGCCCGGGTGCTTGGTTC
>JAGOUK010000010.1 GCA_018061225.1 Candidatus Omnitrophota bacterium
CGGCCGCACCGACAAGGATGGCGAGAAGCTTGAGCTCTCAGCTCTGCAGCTTGTCATGATGCTCATCGGGGATAAGAACAACTTCAACGCCGACGGCAGCTTCAACACGGATAAACTCTCCAAGACCGCCGCAGCCGCCGAGAAGCTCGCCGATGCCGCTGGCAAGCCCGGATCGACCGTCGGAGCCGATCTCACGACCACACTTGAAAGCGCCAACAGGCTCCTTGCCGGCCGCACCGACAAGGATGGCGCGAAACTCGAGCCCACAGCTCTGCAGCTTGTCATGATGCTCATCGGGGATAAGAACAACTTCAACGCCGACGGCAGCTTCAACACCGAGAAGCTCTATGCAATGGCTATGAAATCTCAGGTTATGACCACCGAAACCTACAACCTCTTCTACGACCTGATCAAAGCCAAAAATGGCGGTCAGGAACCCGATGCGCTCGGTGTCCTGCTCATAGCCCTCCAGAGCGGCATCACCGGAATCACCTCAGTTGCCGATTCGCCCGCGGCCTGGGACGATCACATGCGAGACCTGCAGGGCCGTTTTGATGAGAAGCTCAAGGCATACGTTGGTCGTCTCGAGATGAGCGAGAGCTTGATTGCCCAGATCCCCGATCCAAGCGAACGTGCGATGGCGGCGCTCATTCTTCAGCACAGCAAGAACGAGGACGGTAATGTGACCTGGCAGAGCCTGGGTAACTTCCTCAAGAGCCAGTACGCACAAGAGGGCGGCGTTTCAAAGGAACAGGCCATGCAATTCCTTGCGGACTTTGTGATGGGGAACATCACCTTGAAGATCGGCGGCTTGGACTTGGACAAGGAGGAGGAAGGTCTCAACTGTGTCGGCAGCACCGCTCTAATGCACCGCCTTGCAAAGGCGTTCGGTATCGGCTACACCACGGTCGAAGTGGACGGCGTGTCGCCGCATGTCGCCGGTATCGATGAAATGGGCCATCTCTGGGATGTCTCGATGCAGGGAACGGAGAGCGTTATTGAGCGCTGGATTTCCCAAGCATTACCAGATGCAAAGGAGATTTCGCTTCGTCTGATCGGTCCCAGCGGAGATGTAATTTCTATTACCGTTGCGCGCCGTGATGGTAAAAACGTCATGCGGGTAGCCGGGGATTCGCCTTGGTATGCCGACGGCAAACCCAATCCGAACCGCATGCCTAAGCCGGACGGCACGCTTGCGCCTGATGCCAATCGCATGATCGGATTCGACCCAGAATCTTTCTTGGTCTTCCAGAAGTCATTCACAACGCTCAAGAAACTTAGCGCTGACCTTAAGGCCTTCGAAGCCGAAAGAACGCCCGAGACCGCCCAAGCCCTTTTAGCGCGAGTTGATAAAGTATTGCTCTTCTTGAGATCGGGCGTCACCGACACCAAGATTCCCGGTTTTAATGAAAACATGCGTTCCTTAGAGGGCACGAAACAGGCGCTTACGGCCTACATTGCGGGCGGCAATTACGTGGGTAGCCGGATCTTTATACCCTCTGCGCTGGTCGATGACCGGGCCATCGAAGGATCGAAACACATGGTTCAGCTGGGTGACAAGCCGGTCGAATTCACGGTTAAAAACGGCCAGCTTAGAGCTAATATCGACCTGAGTTCATTTGGCGACCAGCATACGATCGGCGGCTTTAACATGGTTCGGTCAGATCAAAAGAATGCCAATTACGACGTTGTTCTGGATGTTCAGTCCGGTACGCTTGAGGTGCAAGGCCTGATCGATAACCCGCTCATTCTCGAAGACAAGGGCGGCGTTGTGCAAGCGGTCGAGCTCAGACTTTCGATCGGCGCTGATAACGAGTTTAAGATTGCGCGCGGCACCATGCTTGCCCAGTCCGATTATCAGACCTTCGATAAAAAAGCCAAGCTCCTGGTGGAAACGGGCGGAGCTGCAGCGGCTACTTCCGGTTCATCGGACAAGAATGTACTTCGGGTCAAGATGGAAAAAGATCACATTGTCATTCTTGCCGGATCCGCATTCACGATCTCGAACGACCAATTTGTCATCACCTCTAGGGACGTGGTTGTCAATCGCGGCGGCAAGAATATTCCGATCGAGATGCCCGGCCGCGCGTCCTATGAGCTCGCATCCGACAAAGCCGTGACGCTGATGGAAGGCGGCTACCTCTTTGAGGCCTCTCTGAACGGTCCCGAGATGGACAAGCTCGAAAAATCCGAGACAGGAGTGATCGCATTTGGCCGGCTCCCGATCAGTTCCGCGCAATTAATCCTGCCGGGCGGCACTGGTCTCAAGGAACCTCTTCCGATGAAGCTGAGCAACGGCACCTGGACGTTGGCGATGCCCGACAATGTCTCCGATGAGCTCAAGAAGGCCGTCTCAGACGCCACCTCCATGGGCCCTCAAGAGATCCTGCGTCCCGACGGGATAAAAATTAACACCGAGAACACCCGTTTCGTGGGAGTTACCGCTGATGGCAAATCCATCATGATGCACACGGTCGGCGAGAACGGAATTCTTCAAAAAGTCCAGAAGGCGGCAAAGGACAAGGCACCCACCGCTTCTGTCGAGACAGCCCCGAGCGTTTCCGGTCTTGGGACAGAGAGTAGGATGCGGGACCTTGTATACAACGGAGAGACCTACACTGAGTTCTATAAAGGTGATGTTCTGATGGCCGGCGGCAGCGTGATCTACAGGACCGACAAGTCCAAGTTGACCATTGAAGCCGGTCAGTGGGTGACCGGGTTCCTTCCGAATGAACGCAGGGTGGGCGAGGGCGTGATCACTTTTGACGCGGACGGACCTGTTTTCTCCAACGGTCAAAAAGCCGAAATCGCCAGGTCCGGCAAAATAGCTATGACAGGTACGTTCGATGCTACCGCCAAGACCTTTATCGTGGACACGGACGCCAAGAACCTGGATGCGGTCAGTACGTATCTGGGCAAGGTGAGCGGCAGTATTGCAACGGCCGAGTTTATCCAGGTCCTGAACAGCAATGCAGCGGAACTCAAAAAAGCCGCCGGCACCGAATATGGCCGTGGACGCATGGAAGACGCCAGGCAGTACTTCGCCAAGCTTGCGGTGATCCTGCAGACGGCGGATGCCCATGAAGCATTCAAAGCCACATCACCGGTGGAATCTAATCTTCCCGTTGCGGCCGTGGAAGCCATCATCAAACTCAGATCTGACCTCAAAGGCAAAGTCGGCGAACTGGCTGCCATGGCCATGCTCCCAGTCGGCGAGAAAAATGGTGAGCTCAACAATCTATTGCAGGGCAACCCTGCCGATCTGACAAATGCGGAAGTGTTCAGCAAGGATGTGGTTGGCACGCTCGGCATCGGCGGAACCATGCGGTTCCTGACGGACTTCGAATCCGGCCAGATGCAAATGGTGCCTGACGAACTGGGTCCGATATTCGGAGCCTGGAAGCGTTCAAGCGCCGCCGAGTTAATGGGCGACGGCAAGATGGCTGAAGGCGTGATGCGTTACCTCGGCTACGATGCTCGGCACGAGATGGTCTCCTCGGACGGCACTTCACTGATCCGTGTTGCCGAAGCTACGGACAAGTTCAAGGTCACCATGATCTCTGGTGCGGACTTTAAAGAGACGGATTTGAAGGCCGGCGAGAAGCAGTCGATCGATTGGGTTCTGCCGGGATCTACACCGGGCGTGACCCGGACCGAGACCGCAGAGATCGAGATGGACGTCAATGGCCAGGTCCTTTTGTATGTGCCTGAGCTGGTTTTCTCCGATTCGAAGGGTTTGGATTTGGCGATCGCACGCACTTCAAGCGATGCGGGTCCGCTGCCTCTAGATGCCAAAACCAGGGCTGTTTTGGGCGCTGACGGCGACTTCCATCTAAGCAACAAAATGGACTTTGGTCAGGGCAGCTTGGTCCCTGGCTCTGAATTCCGCCACTCTGCCCGCAACGGCCAGATGGGCGCTCAGGTGACGCTTGGTAAGATCGCATTGAACGAAGGGGCTGGATTAGCCGTCGATCTCGACAAGATCTTCGCGGGTTCTTCGACCTACAAGGCTGGCACCAAACTCGATGGCCAGACCACTTTTGTGATCAACGGCAAGATGCTCGATAACGAATGGTTCGCCGAGCCTACGAACCGCCACCATGCCATGGCCGCCGTGACCTCGATCCAAATGTTTGAGCCGATGGACAGCGCCAAGATGGATCTCGAGGCTGCAGGTTTTCATCTCACGGGGTCCAACGAGATCGTTGCTGACTATGCCACCGAGGGTTTTGTCGAAGCCCTCAAAAAAGCGCAATCGTCGCCTGATGGGTCCGTCCAGGAAGCCCTTAGTAAGATGCATTTGGGATCGAAATCCGCGGCGTTGAGCGTCCTATCCCACCTCTCATCTATTGATGCGTCATCAACGATGACCATGTCACCCCAGAAGTTGGATAACGGCACGGTAAACCCAAGCTTCGGTGTACACGTCACTTCAGAAACATTAGCGCTTAGGGAAGACATAAATACACTTGTGAACTTGTTCCAGAAGGGTTCGGTCCAAGACAAAACCAGTCAGAAGGCCATTGACCCAGCCACCATCTTCGAAACGATGAAGACGAAATGGGTCGATAAGATCCAGGCCGAGCAGACGCATGCAAGAAGCTATATGGCAGCTCATAGCTATCAGACGGGCGAGCTTGAGGTGACCCCTGTCGATAAGCTCGATGCTAAAGGCAAGGCGGTCTACGATGAATTCCAAACTCTCATTGATAAGGTCCGGGGAGCCGGCACTCGAGGAGAGCTTTTGGGAGCTCTCACTGGATCCAAATATGCGTCTGATTTTGGAGCCAAGTCTTCATATGATGTGAACCTGTCCCTCGCCGGACCCGAAAACTCCAATCCGAACCAATCCTTTGCCACAGGGACCGCTTCAGATGTCTGGAATGCATCGATCAAGGCCATACCGGGACCCGGAGCAGATATGGGGGCCTGGAGGGCGACCGCGTTGCAGCTTGCCGCCGGGACCGGTGTGTCTCTCAATGAGGGCGACATCGATAAGAGCCCATTGAAGTCGAGTGATATCGCCGACTTCAGCATAACCGTGTCGGATAAATCGACCAAATATTCGCTCAACACCAATAAGACCCTCACCCAACTTACGACCAGCTCATGGTTGGGTATGGGTGATGGCGAGCTCGGTGAAGTTAAGGAGACCTTGAAGTCTGCCGGGTTCACGGATCCTGAAGTGGAGGGTCTGATCCGATCAGGCGCTATTCAGGTGACTTACCCGCATCTGGGAACGGCGGGTCCCGGCGAAGGTCCGCTGACCTTAAGATTCACCGATCGTTATTTTAATAATTTCATGATCCAAACCACTGACGGCACGGTTACCGACCTCCTGGTCACCGACGCGAACAACGAGATCGTCAAGGTGAGCACTTCGATCCAGGTCAAAGGAAAAGATTATCTGACCGAATGGGGCTGGACGGGCTCTGACTTTGTTCGTCTGGATGCGAAGCAATCGGAAGAAATCTATAAGGATATGAAGTTGAGCTGGCAGGCCAATGGTGTCTATCGGTTGGAGTTTAAGGTCACGGAGACCCGTTATACCGGGTCCCAATTTGGCGGCATGGGAGGATCCATGCCTGGCTATGGTGCAAGTCAGTACACGGCGCCTACGAGCTATACAGTTACAACCGATGCCGGACACAAAACATTCAGTGTTGATGTGTTCCAGATGAGCGTAAATGCGATCGGCGGATTCACCGATTACCAAGTCGACGCGTACAAGTCCAACCTGCAGTGGAGCGTCGGATATTGGATCGGTACGTTGGCTTTCGAGGGCGGCATGGATTACGACAATTATCATCTTTATTACAATGATCCATCGTACAGGGCGGGCATGCAGGCGATCGATCTGACGGTCGATATCGCTTTGGCATGGGCAGGTGGCGCGGGGATCATTGCCATCGCCGGCAAAATGGGCAAGACCGCATGGTTCACCATAAATGAAGCGCGAGTTGCCGTGTGGGCCAAGCGTCTTGAGTCCGGTAATGCGTTCCAACGAGGAATGGCAAGACAGGTGCTTCGCACATTCGCCGCTGACGTCAAGATCGGAGGGGAGATCATCAAAGGGTCTGCGAAGGCAGTAGAAGCGTTAGAAGGCGCTCAGGCCGCTGTGACTATAGGCGGCAGATTGGTGCGCATGGGTAGTTGGGTGGCCTATCAGGCTGGTCGGGTTGCGGGTTGGGTCATCACGCGGCCCTTTGATCTCAGGGTGGTCACGCAGTACATGAATATGACCTTCACGATGCCATTCACTTTGAACGCGGCGGGCAAGGCGGCGGATATAGTGCTTTATTCGGGCTTTGGGCTCAATCAAGCCGCCATCATGAATTTGCGGTTTGGATGGTTTACCGGATTAGTCAGGCCCATTCTTCTCATGGCATCTGGCCTCGGACAAGGATCAGGTTTTAGTCAATTCGCCCATCAGAACTTTAGTTTGGGCGGTCAGGCCTTCAATGTCGGATTCTCTTTGGCGGGCGGGTTGATGGCCAGAATGGGCGAGGCCTTCGGGCGGCTTAAAGGGACGGCGGGCGGATTCATTGGCCGTACGGCCGCGCGTGTTTCCGGTCCTTCAGTTGCCAGCGGCGTGGCTGAGGGTGTTCGCGGTGGAGCGGCGGCTGCCGCCGCTGGCGCCGGTCAGCTGGGCGGATTTGTTGCACTGCAATCGCTTGTTGGCGCCGCTGGAAAGTGGTTGGAAAGTACAGCGGCCCGTATGTTGAATCCCAAGGCCTTCAACATGGCAAAGAACGCGGCCTCTGGTCTTAAGAGTACGCTTGGCCAGTCCGTTTCCGGCGCCAGGGAAGAAGTGATCAGCGAACAGGCGTTCTCGGTGTTGATTCTGGATCCGATAATGAGCGCAGTTGGAATCAAGGATAGCGGCATGTACGGTGAGGCGCTTCAGGAAATGACCGATATCCTGTTCGGCAAGGCGCCGCATCCGCCCGTCCGAATGCAGGCGAATTCGCAAGCGGAGATCGTTGCCAGTGCAGTGTCCAGCTGGCGCGCGGCTTCGGCGGACATCGCCGCGATCTCTGCCAACAGTAAATTCGTCACAGGAATGAACCAGGTCGCTGAGCATTATGAGTCCGGTCGCGTGCAAGAAGCCGCGAAGGCATTGTATGAAGTGGCATTGAGCCAGACCGCTCCCGCGACACCCGCACCGACCGCATCGCCCGCATCGCCCGCGGCTGATGCCTCACCGTCACCAGTTGTTCAGGGAGCTTCCGCTGACTTTACGAAGGTTTTTGCGGTGGTGCAGACGAGAGCAGTAGCCTCTCAAGCCAATCAAGCCGCTGTTGTGGCCGTTGCCGCCGGAGCACCCACCAGCGATCTTCCGCTGAGCCTGGATATCGCACTAGCGACTGTGCCGCAAGTCGCGGCGCACGCGCGGATCCTGAAGGGTGTGGCAGCTGTTCTGGCGGCAAGTCCGCTTGCGGACTTCAGCGAGGCATCACCGGCCATTCTCCTGGCTCTTGGGACAATGAACGCGATCGCTGGTTTGGAGTCGGGTGTTTCGTTGTCCGAGATCCAGACCGCTGATCTTGCCGCCGCAATTGGCAATGTATTTGAGGCCGCGGGTATTTCCGGCGAACAGAAAGACCGGATCGATCAGGCGGTCCAAGCCCTTCTGGCTCCGACCACGTTGACAGGTTCAGAGCAAGAACAGGCAGCTCAAAAAGAAGCTGCCGCCACGTTATCTGAACAGTGGGCTCAAGCGGCTCCGGCTATTCTCGAAGTCAGCGTACTTGCCGCCCAGACCTTACCTCTCTCCGGGGATTCCAAGGCCGCCAAAGCATCCCAAGCTCAGTGGCTTGCCGCGGTCTCCCTGGTCATTCCTGGAATTTCTGCCATTGTGCCGGTTCTCGCACCGGCTGTAGCGGTGCCATCGGTGACGACGACAGGTGGCGCTTCCGCGATCACCACGGAGACTGTCGAGCCTGCCGCGGTTATTCAGACACCTGCCGCCGCTAGTCTGGCGACCACGCCCGGCACCAGCGGGCAGGCAGCAGCTGTCGCTGCGCCGGCCGTCGCTCAAACTGATTCGGCTAATACCGAAGCGGGACCCGCGGCTGCCAGACCAACCGCGAATGCGACCGAGGATCAAGCCGCTTCCAATCGCCCAGAGTCTCGAACGGCAGAGGGTCAGGTCTCGCGCGCGGCCGAAGCGTTGTCGCCTCAGGCCAGGGCGATCCACGATCTGTTCGTTTCGCTCAAAGTCGCGGAATCAAAGCCGTCCATGCTGCCCGCCATCCGCGCCATCGGGATCCTGACGCCGGCTCAGACGGCCCAGTTGGCGGTATCGCTGGCGTCGGCATCCGCCACGCCGGATCTTTTCCGCCATCATGTCGGATTCTTTGTGGTGGCAGCCGTGGTCGCGCAAAAGAGCGCGAATGATCAGCAGATTTACGAAACATTAGGATTGGGCGCCGAGTTTCAGAAAAAAATCGAAGATCTCATCAAGGACAAAGCAGAAGCCGCACAGCCGGCAGCGCGTCAGTCTTTGGCCCGGGTGTTTATCACCGCCTCCTCGTTCATGGGATTTGATAAGTTGGTCTCAGGGATCGAAACCATTCAATTGGCGGACGCGGTGCTCAGGGGCGATTGGACGCAGGTGCTCAAGATCGCGCCCAATGGCTTCCTCCAGGTTGGAGCTCAGCTTCTCGGTAGAATGGAAGAAACAGCGGAAGGCAAGTCCAAAGCCGCCTACGCCGCGATCCGTATGCTGGATAACTCCAATCCTGCATTAAGAGAAATGCTGGCGGTTCAGATCCTTTCCGTCGGCGGGAGCGTGCAATCGAATCCTTCGGCGGCGTTGTATATCGCCTGGGATCGTCTGTCACGGCTGCCTGGTATCGAGAACTTTATCTCGGCGGACACACCTCTCGCGTACGTCACTCCGGCGGCGTTCCAGCCCAGCGCTACCCAAAGCACCGCGCCGGACGCGACTAGTTCACAGACAAGCCCAACCGCATCGCAGACGGATCCGGGCAGGCCCGCCGCTGATGACATTGACGGTTCTTTGGACGCTTCTCCGAATGCGTCTGTTCCGGAAGCCGTATCAACACCGCTGTCCACAGAACCGGTGCCGGACCATGAGCAGGTCAAGGATTATGAGGCTAAGCTCAGCGAATTCCAAAAATTGGTCGAAAATGCCAATACAGACCCGGGCACTGCCGACGAAGTTCTGGCCAAGCTGAGCGACTTGATCAGCCTGATGCCCGCATTGCCGGCCAGTTCGGCCGCGCAGACGGCGGTGGCCGGCTTCCACTTTGCGACGCTCCGCGAGCTTGTAACGCTTGCGAGCGATGCTCTGAACCGGTCCGCCTCCGCTTCTGTCGGCAACAATAGGATTCCGACGGCGCAAGAAAAATTGGTGGCGGGTCAGGTGTTAGGCCTGATCTCGGAAATGTCCAAGATGCTCAGCCAAAATACCGCACGGCGGATCACAGATGCGGAGAGCTTCGGAGAGGCCGCGCAATTTATATCGGATGCGGTGGACCAGATTCTGGCTATAGCCAAGGATCATAAGGATGATCCCAAACTCAAATCAGAGATACTCCAGGCGGCGGATTTGCTGGTCGTCGCTGTCGGCGCGTCCGCGGACCGCATCAAAGAGCTGATCAATAGCGGGGCCATTGAACCGTCCGAATTCAAGACCGTCGCGCAAGACCTGTTCAGCATGGCCGAATCCTTAACAAGACTCCTCACCGGTCTAAATGAGAACGGGATCGTCCTTTCTCAAGCCATCTTCGATAACGCAAAGGCGTCGGCCGCAAAACTGATCGACGCCGCGGCCGCCATGGGAACCCAATTGCAGCCCGTGTTGTTAAAGGCCGCCGCCGCGATGGCCAAAGAGCCGACCTCCGAGGCGGCCAAGGCCGAATTGGCGGATGTCTTCGCCGCTCTGGACAAGCTGGCTCAGACCATTCAGATCCTCGCTTCCACGGTTGTTTCGGTGGAGTCGCAGGCGGAGAAGTTGGCGCTGGTCGACAAGTCATCGCCCGAGTATAAAGAAGCGGCGGCGAAGCTGGGGCTGCGTCTGGCTGAAGCGCTGTCTGTGCTCGCGAATCCCAAAGCAGACATCGGCAAAGGTCTTGAGCAGCGTATCATCGCAGAGGGTCTCAACACGGTCCTGTTCGAGCTGATCGGATCAGCCCTAGCGACTTCGCCGACCGTGTTTGATTCGATGGCCGTCGATCAAAAAGCCTCGATTCTCATGGCGATCGACAGCGTGATCAGTCTTCAGATCGGCGCGGATCCGTCCAGCGCGAGCCTATTGGCGGATATCAATGTTCTGAAGGCCCGGAAGACGGAGGTCGCCCGCGAACTCGTGGATGCGGCCATGGCCGAGGTTCGTGATGCGGAGGCAGAGCAGAGAACAGTGGATGTCTCTTCAACCGCAGCCCTTTTGGTGCTCATGGTCCGTTTGACGGATGCGGGCGGTCAGCAAAAGGCCCTTGAGAAGGCGATGGACGCGATCAATTCACCCCGCGTGCGCCTTGCGGTCGAATTTGCGATCCAATCCTCATCCGAAACGCCGCAGACGGTCAAAGACATTCTCAAAAAGATCCGGGAAGCCCGTCAGTTGGATCAAAATCAGAATCAGAAGACGTTTGAACTTCAGCTCGCCGGATTGCTCGCGACACCCGGCGCGGACACCGCTCAGATCGTTTCGCTGATCCTGCAGATCGTCAGTCTGGCCGCCAATGCGGATGCCGACCTGGCCGTGAGTGCGGATGCCGACTTGGCCGCCAATGCGGATGCCAATAAAGAAGCTCAGGCCAAATCGTTGCTAGCGGCGGTTGAGCTGGTCGCTGACTTGAACCCGAACGAGACTTCTGCCTCCGCCACAGAGAGGCTTCAAGCGGTCGCGGCCGAGCTTAACGCATCAGATGAATTGTCGGCAGAGCTCAAGCAAAATATGAACGAATATATCGCTTCAAGGCCCGCCGAGGCTGTTGCGCAAACAACGGATTCCGAGTCCTTTGATGCCGCAGCTTCCGTTGCAGAGGTGGCGGCGAAGCTGCAATCGGGTGATGCGGGAGCTGCCGCGGCCGTTTTTGCGGGACTGAGTCAGAAACAACTGCTGCTGATCTTGGCCGTACTGCAGAAATCTGACAAGATCGGAGCTAGTATCAAGACGGCGATGATCCAGCTCCTTTATTCGGCGCTGGCTCAGACCGATATAGAAATCTTCGGTGTGGAAGGTATCGGCCAAGCGCTTGAGAGCGCAATTCAAGCCGCCGGAGGACTTCAGCGCACCTCGGCCCCGCAGACCCAGGATCCAACAAAGGTCATCCTGGTCCATAGCGACAGTCTTCAGGACCCGAACAACCGCGCCCGTTTTGATCGGATGCGCGCTCAGGCCGAAGCGATCAACCGCGCCGTTGGCGGAACGCCCATGGTTGTAGTGGCAGAATTCGGAACCGGAGTGCGTCTGACCCCTGAATCCGCGCTTCAAAGCGTCGGGCTGAGAACCACGCATGACCGGAAACATATCACTTTGGTGGTGCCCACGGAACGCGGAGCGCAATTCCAGGGAGACTGGCAAAACGTGGTGGTGGCCAGCAAGTCCCTGAGCTTTGCGCATGTGTTGGCGTTAGCCCTTTCTCACAGACCCAATTTCCTGGCCTCGAATGACGTGGCGGTGCTTACAGGAGAGGATGCAGGCAGCAGTGGAACGTCCGGGCGGAGCATGGTGGTGATATCATCCGGAACCAGTGAAGATTCGGCGGAACAGGCCGATCAGGACATCACCCGGATGATCTTGGCGGCTCTGCAATACTAGTGCCGGCTCAAATCGATTGATTTGCACTTAAAAGTTAGCCGAACAAAAATATAACACTACACCTTTTAATCATCCCTTTTCAAGGGTAAACTCCTTATTACAAGGGGGAGAGTGTGCCTCAGGCTGGTCCGTAAGGGGTTATCGGGACTAGTTATTTAAGAGGCCTTATAAGACATATATTATGAAAGTCAGATCACGAAGCCGACAGATCCTTCGCGCGTTGGCGCTTGTGCTTGTTTTTTTACAGGTGCTTGAAACGCCCCTTTTGGCGAGTGGAACTTCATCATTCGCTTCTGTCGATCTTAAGAATTTTTCCGTCCCCGAAAATATCGGCCTCACTCGCCCCGCTTCGGTCGGTCCGAATGACTTGACCATCCTGACCATTCAAGATATCCACGAGAACTCCAGCGCCCAGGAGGCCGTTTCGGCGTTACTGGAGCATCTTTCGACCAATTATGGCCTTAGAACGGTCGGTGTTGAAGGCGCGCAGGGCGAAGTCGACCTGTCCCTGTTTAGGGACTTCAAAGACGGCGAAGCGCGCAAAGCCGCGGCGGAACACATGATGAAGCGGGGGATGTTGTCGGGGGCGGAACTCTTCGCGGCCGCGCGCGAACAAGCGGTGGCCGTCTACGGCGTTGATGACAACGATCTTTACTGGCAAAACCTCCGGGCGTTTCAAGACTTATTGGAGCGCAAGCCCGACCGCCTCAAGACCATCGATCAACTGAGAAGCATCGTGACCGCGCTGGAAGACAAAGTTTTTTCTGCCGACCTGCTCGCGTTGGCCCGTGGAGGAGTGCTGAGGACCCGGGGAGCCGGGACGTTCACGCAGCGGTGGCAAAAAATAAGAGATCTCGCTGAATCCCGGCGCGTTCCGCTGGCGCGGTTCCAGACGCTGCTTAATTTGGCTTCAGCGGTTGACGCGGGGAGCCGGGTAAACTTTGAGGACGCGGGACGGGAGCGTGGAGAACTTTTGGACGCATTGACCCGGGCGGTGGATCCGGAATCGCTCAAGGCGCTTCTGGGCCAGGCGGTCGAGTTCAAGATGGGCCGGGCTTCACAAGGGGCATTTTCTACCTACCTTCTAAATCTGGCCGCGCGCTTTGATCTGCGGACCGAGGCCTACCCGCACCTCAAAGAAGCGGCGGACTACTTCAGCGGTTACGAAAAAATTGATTTTGAAGATGTCCGGTCCGAGTCGGTCGCGCTGGAAGCGTTGTTGAGAGAAAAGCTTTATGCGTCCGATGAAGAGCGAAAAGTGCAAAAGCTCCGCGAAAAAGTCGAGCTGTTGGGAGACCTGTTCGAAGTGCGTCTTGCCGGAGAGGGGCTTCGCGAGATCCGCTCCGAGACATTCGACGGGATCGGCGCCGACCTTGTCCAAAATTTAATCGCGCTTGCCGATGTCCACGGCGTCCGCCCGCCCGCCGCGGAACAGATACTCGGCCTTACCGTTCAGATCCCCGAAGCGATGCAATTCTACGACCTTGCGGAAGCGCGCAATGAGCACATGCTCAAGAATATGACCGACCGGATGCGCCGCGACGGCATGCGGGTCGGAGTGCTGGTGACCGGCGGTTTTCATGCGCGGGGCATGGCGGATATCATGAAGCAGGACGGCATATCCCATGTGCTGATCCTACCCCGCTTTGCCACTGAAGCATCCAGGCCCTATTGGTCGCTTATCGCCGAGTCTCCCCGGACGCTCCGGGATCATCTCAACTCTGAACAGAGCCGCTCCTCCAAGCTTGAGGCCGCGGCGGTGATGACCGCTTCAAGCCTTCATCATGAGTTCCAGCAAAAAGGCAAATCCGCCGCGGACGCCGCTCCGGAATCTCTCCTGCAGATGGCTATGAGCATGCTGCCGGAAACCCAAGGCACCGGACCGTCAGCGCGTCCGGTGGAAGCGCCCCGCGCCCCTATCCGGCTGGCACGGGCTTCCAGGGCAGAACATTTAAGCACCGCTTCCATCGCATGGAACGGGATCGCAGAAAGTCTGCAAGCCGTGTCCTCAACCACGGACGCATCCGGCGCCATCGTGTTCAGGGTCCAGTTTGAGACCAGAACCTTCGACGTGACGATCGACAAAAAGGGTGAGGTGACAGGGGTTGAGCGCACCGCCGTAGAGCTACAACAGGAGGCTGACGCCGAAGCCGCGCGTATCAAGGCCAACCAAAAAATAGTTGTGGAGGCTGTGAGGCGTATTTCCGGCGACTCCGGCCGGATCTGGACAAACCAAGAGATCTACAAAGCCATGACCCCGGGGGAGCGGGAGGCATTGGGAGAGTTGATCGCAAGTTGGGAGACGACCTCGGGGGCTTTTGGGGTGACGCAGCAGGCGGACCTTGAGAAGACGATAGCGAGCAAGGACACCACCGCCCCGGACCGCTCAGCCGCCCAGCAGCAGCTACGCGAGCTCTTGATCGTCCGCATGATGAGGGATGAGATGGTTCTTGAGCGAGCGGACGCGGTTACAGAACTCATTGCGAAGGCTATTGAGCGGTCCGTCAAAGATGATGATTCGGAAGAGGCGCGTATCCGGCTCTTGACGCAATACCGTAGCCTCGGGGAATCGGGAGGATTGGTCACTTTGCCCGGCGAGACGGATCGTTTACCGGCCGCCACCGTCAAAATTGCCTTTGACCGGAAGTACGCGCAAGGATTGGCCGCCGTGCAGCGGCTGGAGATCCGCAGGGATGGTCTGCGAAACAGATTGAGAGAAAAAGGGTTAGGAGCTCTTGTCAGGATTGAGCTTCGGAGCGAGCTGAACGAGGTGAGTGCCTCGATCGCACATGAGTACGCCGGGATGGGGT
>JAGOUK010000143.1 GCA_018061225.1 Candidatus Omnitrophota bacterium
GGGAGAAAAAATCAAACGGGTATGGACATAAAAAAGGACCAGATTACCGCAAAAATCACCATGATCGGATGGAAGACCATCGCGACAGGATGGAAGATAAACGCGATCATCGTGAAGACCGCTGGGATGCCAAGCACGATTCTGACCGGGGATTTCCTGGCAAGAAGGGCTACGGCCACCCTGGCAAAAAATTCCGCGAAAATCAGGAATCCTAAGTTACGCGGTAGAACCGACCTCGACGAAGGATCCGGGCGACCCCCGGGTCCTTCTTTTTTATTTCTTCAGCCCCGCCCTTGAAACGTTTTAGACCCCCATCCATACTTAACTCAAAGCATGTATTTATTAACATGCTTATTTGGGTATATGTACTTATAAGTACTTATTAGAGGATCGGCGAGCCCAGGGGGGTTTGAACATTTTATGAGCGGGTCGGGTGTGCGCATAATCTTAAAACGTTTTATATCCGTAGCGGTATGTTTTGCATTTGTTTCCGCGGAGGCGGCGCAGGGGCAGGCGGCCGTGGGCGGAGCCGCCATGATGATGGTTCCCACTTCTGCCGTGAGCGGCGGCCGACAGGATTTTCCATCTGATTTAAGTCAGGCGCGGATGCCGGTTGCGAACGTATCAGTTCAAACCGTGCATGCCGGTGTATCCGGAACAACCATTCTTCATGTGCAGGACGCGCATTCCAACTTAAGCGGTCAGCAGAGTCTCGCGGCTGCGCTTGATGAGCTGATGAATCGTTATGACGTGGAGCTCGTGCTGGTCGAGGGCGGGTCGGGGGATGTTTCGCTGGATGCGTTGAAGTCGATCGGAACGCGGGAGCAATGGAAGCGGGCGGCCAAGCGGCTTCTGTACGAAGGTCTGATTGCCGGGGAAGAATTTCTCAATCTGACGACGGATCACAAGATCAAGCTTGTCGGCATCGAAGAGAACGCGCTCTATCGCGAAAGTCTCAAAGTCTACGACACCATCGTCCGTCATCGCAAAAACACTTTGCCATATCTCCGCCGCATCACGCTCGCCCTTGATCGTGTTAAAAATAAGCTTTATCCCCAGATCCTTTTGGATTACGAAGCGGGCAGCTCCGGTCCCGCCGCGCAGGCGCAGAATGCTGTCGAGGCGGAGGACTTTGGTATCCGGACCGATAAGCTGATCGCGTTGGCGCGTTCAGCGGATGTGGGGCTGAACGCATATGACGCCGTGGCCGCGCTCACGCTGCTCAAGACGGCAGAAAAGCGCATCGACTTCACCCGCGCGCAAGCTGAGGAAGAATTGCTGATCACCGCTGTTTATCCCAACCGCGGCAGCGATGAGTTTAAGCGCTATCTCGAAGGCCGCCGCAAGGCGCAGTCCAGTCCGGTCGCGCAGCTGGCGATGCTTCAGGATCTTATGGAACGCTCCGGGCGTACCCGGGAGTCGCTGTTGATGCTCGGCGCTTATCTTAAGTATTTGGAAGACTTTAGCCGCCTCGATATGACAGCCGTGCTGTCACAGATGGAGCAGCTCGAGGATGCGGTGTACCGAAACATCCTCAAAGATAGTGAGGATGCGCGGATGCTCAGGGCCTGCGACCGTTTTATGGGGCTCTTGCAGAAGTCTTACCGCATTCGCATGTCCTCGGATGAGTTTCGGATGCTCAAGGTGAATGAGAGCGACTTTCCGACGCAGCTGATTCTTGGATTCCTGAACCGCCAGCTCGCGGAGTCGGAGTACTTTGATGATCTGACACCCTACGAAACGGCGCTGGAAGACGCGCGGTACGCGATCGAACTTTTTTATCGGCTGGTGGACAAGCGCGACCGTGCTTTCATGGCCAACGCCAAGCGCGCGCTCGCTGCGACCGGAGCCAAGACCGCTGTCATGATCACAGGCGGCTACCACACCGCACATCTCGAGAAGCTCATGCGCGCCGAAGACTGGTCCTACACCGTTCTCACGCCGATGGTCGAGTATGAGACGGATCAGGCCAGGTATGAGGCATTGTTGTTGGCGCCGC
Source organism: Candidatus Omnitrophota bacterium (assembly GCA_018061225.1). Taxonomy (GTDB): domain Bacteria; phylum Omnitrophota; class Gorgyraeia; order 2-02-FULL-51-18; family JAGOUK01; genus JAGOUK01. The sequence goes on from JAGOUK010000143.1 coordinate 2,000, forward strand.
TTCAAGCGTCCCGGCGAAAGCTCGCCAAAAATGTGAGCGGGACCGATATGGACGAGAATCTTGCAGAGCAGACGGAGTTCAAGCTGGCTGCGATGCCGGCCAAGGCTCAGGACGGCCTCCGCGCGACCGTCTTCATGGAAACGTTACCGAGATTGTCGGGCAGCAGACTGGCTCAAATTTTAAATGTATTCACGGCGGATGAAGTGCGAGCTATTCAGGGGACCGCCTCGCGGATGAGCCGCTCATCGATCAGACCCTTCTCAGAGGGTGTAACGAGTTCCGCGGCTGAGAATGAGACTAAGATCGTTGGAGCGCGGCTGCCTGTGCAAAAGAGGGGTTTGGGTCAGAGGATTAAGAACGGCTGGAGGTCTTTGAAGATCATCGCCTATTCTTGGCTAATCGCGCACGCCGTTGTGTTGGCAGCCGCACCGATTTTGGAAGAATACAAAGCCCCGCTTGTGTTAACGGGAACTCTCATCATTTTTCTCTCCTATCCGCTGGCGAAGAGATATGTTCGATTTCGATCCAGAGAATTGACGGATGCCCACGCACTTTTCAAAATGCGCCGGCTCAACAAGGCATATTTATACCTTCTCATATCTCAATTGATGCTAATTGGCGCGGTTGCTGTTGCATTCGAGAGTTATAGCGGAGTAAAAGCGTTGGAAGAGCGCATCCCTGATACCTGGGTCCAGGCTTTGAGAGGCCTTCTTAAATCGGTTGAGCAGAAGGGGTATAAAGATACATTTGAGGCCGCCGCCCAGGGAGCGTATAACGCATCTCCGACTCCATCCAAGCCTAGTCCCACGAGCCTCGCAGAGCCCATAGTTGAGGCGCCTGCCTTGGTATTGCCCCAGCAAACGTCGATTCCGTCACCCGTCCTTGAGTCTGAGCAGTTATTCAAACCGGAGCACGTGGAACAGTTCATCGGTTTGTTGCAGGCACAGATTAAATCTGGAAGCGCATCCCAAAAACAGTTGAGCGAAAGAGAGATCGCCGATCTGAAACGCTTGGCAGAGCACTTTAGGATTGGCTTGGCGGCCTGGCGATACCGCGTCAAGATTCTTTCGACCGGCTACCGAGACCCCTCTCCCGCTCAGCTGGCCGAGATCAATGAAGCAGGTAAAGAGCACGCCTTATCCGTTCTGGCAATCCTTAGGGACGAGAACGGACAGTTGGTGGAGCATCAATATAAACCCGGAAAGAATGGCGAGACGCCGACCAAGGGCGGGCATGGTGCGCTGCAAATCGAAATCGTCACGGCATTGGACGCCTTGGAGCGCGGCAGAGCCATCCTTGAGAGGAGTAGCGACCCCAATAAGGCAGGGCTCCTGGAAGAGTGGGATCGACAAATTGCGAAGGCGGAAGGTACTTATGTGGATGAACAAGGAAAAACTATCACAGCAAAGATATTTGCCAAGGATGGCAAGGTGGCCGATATTCGGGCGCTGGCCGCCACTTTGGGCGTCATGTCACCGGAGAGCGAAGCATTCACGTTCCACCTGTTCATGACGGATCTAATTGCTCATGTGAAGACGCGGAAGGGAGTGATTGCCGAAGGGGCCGACGCGGCCGCCGAGTTTGACGAAAAATTATGGAATACCTCGACGTTCAAAACGCTCGCGGATCTGGCTGACGGCAAAATAAAACCGCGCAAACTATACGGGGGAGCTGTTCCGCAGCAGATAAAAATATCCCATGTGATTTACAGGCGCGCGATGGAGCGCATGCCGGAATATTTGATGACCGATCCTAAAGCTGCCATGAATCTGTGGAAGCAGACCAAAGACGCTTTATTGAGGTCAGACAAAACCTTTGAATATTACACCGGGCATATC
>JAGOUK010000144.1 GCA_018061225.1 Candidatus Omnitrophota bacterium
GTTGAGCGCATCCATTTGACGGTCAGAGTACGCGTGTTGAACAGCGTCGGTACGTACCACCTCCGGAATCACTTCGTCCAAAAAGCCCGCGCCGCAGCCAATTTCCACCATAGGACCATCGATGTGGGCAGTTGCCTGTACCGAAGGGAGAAGTTCCCGGTACCATTTTTTGTAAACTTTTTTTAGGAGTGGTTTCGCAAGTATCATCTGCCGATGCGTTTCGACAGATTCTGCCGTTTCGACATCACAATCTCGCACTAGCGGGTGCACCAGCGCGCGTCGAAGACGATTGGGTACTAATTTCATGGATTCGTGTCCCGGGAGAGTTGAGTGAAGACGCTCTCTGCCAAATATCTCCCTTTGCGAGAAAGCTTCAGATGAGGCTCATCATACTCGACCAGGCCTAGTCCCGCAAGGGACGGGATCTCGGCTTCCACGGCGGGCCGCATCAGCGGGAATCGACTCATGTCGATTCCGGGCTTTAGCCGCAATCCGGTGAGAATCGTTTCCATCTCCTTGTCTTCTGGTGTCAGGATGTCTTCCTCGTCGCGGGACCAGTCGGCCCGGAGCGCCTTGTCGACATACCCTGCCACGGTCTGGGCATAAACAGACCGCACCCCTTCCATATAAGAAAAGGCTCCCGGCCCCAATCCCAAATATGGCTGATTCCGCCAATAGATAAGGTTATGCTTGGACTCATACCCAGGCCTGGCAAAGCTCGAGACCTCGTAATGATCGAAGCCCGCCCCGCCCAAAACCTCTTCCACCGCAGCGAACATCTTTTCGTGTGTATCTTCGCTGGGAAGCGGCAATAAACCCCTGTCTCGCTTAAGTCCAAATTGGGTATTTTGATGCACTGATAGGTCATATACAACCAATTGTTGGGCTTTCCACTCCACAATATCGGCTAATGACTGGTACACATCCTCCACTTTTTGATTTGGAAGTCGTATGATCAGGTCCATGCTAATGTTATCGAATCCGGCGGCAATCGCCATCTGAGCCGTGCGGCGCGCAGCTTCAGCGTTGTGCGCCCGATTCATCGCCCTCAGCAGCTCGTCATTCGTGCTCTGCACCCCGAGGCTGATGCGATTAACGCCCAGCCGCCGGTAGGCGTCGAATTTTTTCTCATCCACTTCACCGGGATTCACCTCGCAGGTGACCTCGGCATCTGGACGCCAGCTAAAGTGCTTTTTTAGAAGAGCAAAAAGGTTTTCCATCTCAGAGACCGTCAACGCCGAGGGCGTGCCGCCTCCAAGATAAACCGTGTCAAAAGCGATGGGTCCGTAACGCTGCCGCGCCTCTGCCGCCTCTGCCTCCAGCGCCGTGAAATAATCGCGCCGCAGCCGCTCGTTAGACGACGGGGCGATCACAAAGTTACAGTAATGGCATTTGCGAATGCAAAAAGGGATATGAACGTACAGCCCGATCGGCTCAGAGGTGTTCAATGTAGCAGAGCGTCTTCTTGTCAGTCACCCGGTCCAGATAAACTTTTCCTTGGAGATGGTCATACTCGTGCTGCAGGATTCTCGCGTGAAACCCCTTCGCCTCGATCTTCAGCGGGGCCCCGTGACGGTCCAGCCCCTCGAGAAGAACCGCCTTCGCGCGCGGCGTATCTCCCCGGAGGTCCGGAATGCTCAAGCACCCTTCCATGAGCCGTGTCTCAGAAGCGTCCTTGACCGTGAGCTTGGGGTTGATCACCACGTACACCGGAATATTGGGCATATCGGGGTAACGGCGGCTGGACTTGTACTCCACGCAAAAAATCGCCAACGGCAATCCGATCTGCGGGGCCGCGATGCCGACCCCCTCATACGCGCGCATCGTGTCGATCATGTCGTCCAGCAGCTTTTGAAACTTCGCGTCGCCGATGCGTGCCGGGTCAACTTTTTCGGACTTCTGCCGCAATGCCGGATGCCCCAACCGCACAACTTTGTGAACCATTTCCATCCTCCGCCGTTTGAAGCTAAAAATCGTTTCCTTTTTGATGCCCTATTTTAAGCGATATTAAGCCTTAATATCATACTTTTTTCAGAGAGAAAATTGCGGCAAAACTATTGATTGAACCCACCCCGCTTTTATACTAAAATTCTTTAGGTTTTATATAAATATTTTGCCTTTAATTTCCCCACAAAGACCCAATCAACCGAGGTGTGAGACTATGATCCGTTTTGATAAATTTTTTGCCGCGACGACCGCCGTTCTTTTTTTGGTTTCTGGTCAGCCGGCTTGGTCGCAAACCTCCGCGCAGCCTTCGATTAAAGGCAATCCAACGGCAACTTCCGACTATGAGCGCGGCATCGCGTTGTATCTTCAGGAACGCTATTCCGAAGCCATCGATGCCTTCAAGATGCATCTCAAGCAAAACCCCGATCACGCGCCCTCCAAGGAATGGATCGGTCTGATCGAAGCCTTGGGCCCCGTGCAGCCCGCCGCTGCGGTCAAAACAGCCGAGAAAGCCCCGGTCGCGTCCTCCGCCCAGTCAGCTTCAACTCCCTCTGCCGCTCCAGCTGCTGCCAAAACTCCGGCCATGGCCGCCCTTCCCGTAACACCTGAAGTTCAAAGCGCCGTCGACAAATTCCAAATGCAGCTGGATAAGGCCCAGGCCGATGCTGATCGCCTCCGGGCCGCGTCCTCCGAAAAGGACGCCCAGATCCGCAGCCTCAACGAGCAGATTTCGCGCACCGACTCGCAGCTCAAAAGCCAGGAAGCCGAACTTGCCAAGCTCCGCAAAGACTTAGATGCCAAAACCGCCGCGGCTCAAACCGCGTCAACCGGCACCGCGCAGACGGCCAAGCTCCAGCAAGAAATCGCCGCGCTCCAGACCGCGCAAACCGCCAACGAGCGCAAGAATCAGGAGATGCTCAAAAATCTCCAGACAAAGCTCGATAGCAAAAATACCGAGATCGAAGAAGTCCGCAAAGATTTAGCCGTCAGCCAGGATCAGACACGCCGCGCGCTGGAACAGTCAAAGCAGCTGATGGAACTGCAGCCCGCCGCCCCCGCGAATGCCGCGGGTGCCCCGGCCGCCGATTCCGCCGCCATCTCAGAGCTTCAAACAAAAATCCGGAATCTCGAATCCTCCAACTCGCAGCTTTCGCGCCAATTAGCCGACGCGCAGCGTTCTCTGGGAGCCGCCGCCAAAAGCAGCCCGAACTCCGACGACAGCAAAATGCTCGCATCGCTGAAGGATGAAAAGTCCAAGCTCGAGGCCAGCCTGTCCGGCCTCAATAAGAATTTGGCTGACCGCGATCGCGCGATCGAATCCATCCGCGATGAGCGCGACAGCGTCCAGAAGGAGCTGGCATCCCGCGTTGCTGAGCTTGAAGCGCTCAAGCAATCTTCGGCTGCCATGAAATCTCAGTCCTCGTCGTCTGCGAGCGGTTCTGAAGAAGCCCTGCGCGCCAAGGTCCAGTCCCTCGAAGCGCAGCTGGCCGATACCGCCAAAACCAAGTCCGAATACGAAAAAAGCCGTCAGGATCTGCAGGCCTCTATCGCCGAGATGCAAAAGCTCAAAGAACAAGTTGCCGCGCCGCAATCAGCCGGCTCAACCACCGCTGCCTCCGCAAAGGAGCTGGAATCCTTACGCGCGCAGCTCGAGCAAGCCAAGGCCCGTACCGCCGAACTTGAAAATCAGCACCGCGGCCTCTCCTCCTCTTACGACACCGTTCGCGACAACCTTGAGTCGGTTCAGGCAGAACGGACACAGCTGGCACAACAAGTAACCGAACTCAGCGCGGCCGCCCAACAGCCCTCTGAGATCGAAGCTCGTTCCAAAGCGCTTGCCGCGGAACTTGAGAGCGTCAAATCCGCCAACCATAGCCTCACCCAAAAAC
>JAGOUK010000145.1 GCA_018061225.1 Candidatus Omnitrophota bacterium
ACCTCAAGCCGCGCCGTCGCGCGGAGGCGGCCGCTTTATACAAGGCCCTGACCCGAGCCCGCGCAAGCGTCCGCAAAAACGGCGCCAATGCGGCCAATATCCGAGCGGAGCTCATCCGTGAGCTCGGAGCCGGCGGACGCTTCACAGTGCAGTATGCTGAGATCAGCGATTCCAGATCTCTTCGTCCGATCAGCGGCATGGTTCCGCAGCCGGCTGCGGGTAATGTCGTGATCGCCGCGGCCGTTTATATGGACGGCACAAGACTCATAGATAACGTTTTGGTATAATCTCCGCCTCATGTTGCGCGTCATCCTCAAATCCAAGGTTCACAATGCCCGCGTCACGCAGGCCAATATCCGGTACGAAGGGTCAATCACCATTGACCGTGACATCATGCGGGCTGCCAATCTCGTTGCTTTTGAACGCGTGCAGGTCTCAAGCCTTAGCACCGGCATGCGCCTTGAGACCTATGTGATCGAAGGCGGCGCGGGAACCGGGGTGATCGGGCTGAACGGCGCGGCCGCTAAGCTGGTAAAAAAGAACGAAGTCGTCCACATCATGTCGTACGCCTGGATGGACGACGCCAAAACCAAAAAATTCAAACCGCTCGTTATTCATCTTAACGACAAGAACCACGTCCGTTCAGTCGCACGGGGGAATAGCAAATGATACGGGTGGGGATTGTCGGCGCCGGCACTATTGGCGCGGAACTTGCCCGCAATTGCGTAACGACCTTTCGCGAAGAAGTGCGCCTGGTTGGCGTTGTTGACGCCGATCAGGCCCGTGAACGCCTGATCCGCAAAGAGCTTGGCCTTACGCGGACCTTTAAATTAGAGCAATTAGTCCAGCAGGTTGATCTTCTGGTCGAAGCCGCATCCGCCGCTTCCGCATACCCGATAGCCAAGCTCGCGCTTTCGCATGGAAAAGACGTGATGATTATGTCCGCCGGCGGATTGGTCAATCATGAATTGGCGATTTGGAAGCTTGCCGAGGAGCATCGTTCCTGCGTGTACCTGCCGAGCGGAGCGATCGCGGGATTGGACGGGCTTAAATGTGCCAGCATCGGAAAGATCCGCCGCGTATCACTCACCACGCGTAAGAATCCCATCAGCTTTAGAGGCGCGCCATGCATCATCAAGAAGAAGATCGATCTCAACACCATTCGGGAAGAGACGCTTCTGTTTGATGGAACCGCAGAAAAAGCCATCGAGGGCTTTCCTCAGAATATCAACGTTTCGGCGACTTTGAGCATGGCCGGAATCGGGTCCAAGCGCACTCGCGTCAAGATCTACGCATGCCCCGGCCTTACGCATCATGTCCACGAAGTCGTGATCGAAGGGGATTTCGGATCCATTTACACGCGCACCCAGAATCTTCCTTCCAAGAAAAACCCCAAAACAAGTCATTTGGCGATCCTGTCCGCAGTGGCAACACTGCGACGTATCTTTGCCAATGTTAAGATAGGCACCTAGACCAGCCGTTTTGAGTCCCAGGGAATGGCCGACTGAGAAGTTGATGTCGGAATGTCTGGCGCAAAAAGGCCCGGCCTGGGATGAACTGATTCGCCGCTTTGGCCCTCTCGTCCACGGAACCGTACGCAAGCAATTAAGACGTTTTGGATTTGCCGCTCGTCAGGACCTCGCGGAAGACGCGTATCAGGACGTTTTTTTGTCGCTGACGCGCGATCAGCGTTTGGGCCGTGTCATTGACCCTAAGGCATTGCCCGGGTATCTCGCGGCCATGGCGGTTTCTAAGGCGACGGACTTGGTGCGGTTGGTGACCCGGGATGGTTCCTTTGCGGAGTGGAAGGGCGCGGGAGCGGATGGCGCGGCCGGCGGGGATGAGGCGTCGGGCGGTGATGTTGAGTTGAGTTGCCCGCGTCCGAACCCGCGCGACGAGGCCCAGAGAAGATCCCTGAGAGATCTCATCGACCGGGAGCTTAATGACCTGCCGCAGAACGAAGGATTGATTGCCCGTCTCAAATGGCAGCATGATATGACGCTGGACGCGATCGCCAAGATGATGGAGATTCCGACAGGCACCGCGGCGACGGTGCTTCGCAGGGCCCGCGAAAAAGTAAAGCTGAGTTTATTGGAAAAGGGGATAGAGGAATGACGGAATCCAAACAAGGTTGGTTTAAGGCGGCGCAGTCACAGAATCCGTGTCCGGAAGCGGATGATTTGTGGGGTTTTAGTAACGGCGAACTTGCGTCTGATCGCCGCGACGCGATCAAGTCCCATCTCATCGAGTGTGCCTGGTGCTGCGAAAAGATAGCCCGATTTGGCGAGGTTGCCGGAAACAAGGCTTGCGAGGAGGCCCCGGTACCCCCGTCGTTGGACCAGAAGCTGAGGGCTCACTGGACAAAGCCGATGCTTCAGCGGATATGGGTTTCTCAGGGGCTGTGGGCCGTTCTCTTTATTGTTTCGATGACCATCTCCTTTGCGGATTCACGGCACTACAAGCAATGGCTGGTCATGGCTCTCGTGACCGGAGCACGCTGGGCTTTGTCGGAACGAGCGGCCCGGTATCAGATCACGGTCTCCCAGAGACGGGACGCGCCGGCGGGCGGCACAAAAAACCGTGTCCAATCAGTTTCAGAATCAGACCCAGGAACATCCCACAAGAATAGACTTTAGGCGGATTTGAGATTTTTCGCGCAACGGTGTTTAAAAACGGCGCGCGGAAATTCTGTGATATAATTCTCCGCTCAATCGGAATGTAGCTCAACTTGGCTAGAGCGCTCGGTTCGGGATCGAGAGGTTCCGGGTTCGAATCCCGGCATTCCGACCAATTTTTTGCGAAAAAGGCCCATCTGCGGCGTTGCTCCCGCGCTTGCGTAGCTTATGCTACGCAGCGCTTGGTCGCGCCTTGCATATGGGCCTTTTTGGCAAAAAATTAGGGTACGGGGTTTGGTTGAGCGGGAGTCGTGTTTGGGCGCACCGTGGCTGCGCCACGGCTCGTGTGGGCGTACGGCATTGTTTTTGGGCGCACGGCGCGGAGCGCCGCTCGTGTGGGCGTACGGCGCGAGGACGCGCCGCTCGTGCTTGTGGTAAAATTTGCGGATGAATATTCTTGGGATATCGGCTTTTTATCATGATAGCGCGGCTTGTTTGGTGCGCGATGGGGTGATCGTCGCGGCGGCGCAGGAAGAGCGGTTCACCCGGGTCAAGCATGACTGGGGTTTTCCGCACCGCGCGGCGGAGTATTGTCTCCGTGAAGGCGGTATTTCTGTGGCGGATCTGGACATTGTTGTTTTTTATGACAAGCCGTTTCTTAAGTTTGAGCGGATACTTGAAACCCACCTAGCTTATGCCCCCTTCGGACTTCGCGCTTTTATTAAGGCCATGCCAGTTTGGATCAAGGAAAAGATTTGGGTCAAACAGGTCGTTCAGGACGAGTTGGGATTCCAGGGCAAAGTCCTTTTTCCGGAGCATCACGAATCGCACGCGGCCAGCGCTTTTTACCCATCGCCTTTTCAGAGCGCCGCTTTTTTGACAACGGATGGAGTGGGGGAATGGACGACGACCAGTTACGGCGTCGGCAAAGACCATCAACTTTCCATTCAGGCCGATATTTCTTTTCCGCATTCCCTCGGCCTCCTTTATTCCGCCTTCACGTATTACACCGGCTTCAAGGTTAATTCGGGCGAGTACAAGCTGATGGGGTTGGCGCCTTACGGCGAGCCCAAATACAAGGATCTGATACTCAAGCATTTGATTGAAGTCCGGGAAGATGGGTCCTTCCGCATGGACATGGACTACTTCAGCTATTGCGCGGGTCTCACGATGACCAATGCCAAATTTGACAAATTATTCGGCGGGCCTCGGCGCTCGCC
>JAGOUK010000146.1 GCA_018061225.1 Candidatus Omnitrophota bacterium
TCTCAGCGCCGGAAACGCCAGCAACATCCCGACCACCGCCGCCGCCAACCCCGCCAGCGGCAAACCCAGCCAAAAAGGAATCCCGAGCGTCGTGTTTAGAATCCCGTAAGCATAGGCCCCCACCGCAAACAGCGCCGCGTACCCCAGATTGAGCATACCGGCGTAGCCGACAATGACATTGAGCCCCAACGCCAACAACATAAAAATACCCGCGTTGACCAACACATCCACGTTATAGGCGTTCCGATCAACAATCGGCATCATCAGCACCAGAATCAGGAGCAGGGCTTGCCCCCGGCCTCGGCCGATCAACCCGCGAATACGCGATCCGTAATCGTGGATCATACTTTTTTGATCACTTTAGAACCGAAGAGGCCGTTGGGGCGTACGAGCAGGATGATAATGAGGATGACGAACGCGAACACGTTTTTCCATTCGGAAGAAAATACAGCTGCTCCGAATCCTTCAAGCACACCGAGAATCACACCGCCGACCATTGCGCCGGGGATATTGCCGATTCCACCGAGGACCGCAGCCGTAAATGCTTTCATGCCAGCGAGATACCCATCATGAAAATTGACCGTGTTGTAGTACAGGCCAAACAACACGCCGCCGGCACCCGCGAGCGCCGATCCGATCAAAAAAGTAACGCCAATGACACGGTTGGTGTTGATCCCCATGAGACTGGCCGCTTCGCGGTCGTCTGAAAGGGCGCGCATCGCCTTTCCGGCACGCGTGTTACGGATAAAAAAATGCAGTCCAACCATGAGCGCGATGCTGACGGCCCAAATGAGGATCTGGAGATTGGTGATGCCCGCTCCGCCGCTGCCGATGGCGAATTTGCGGGTCTCGAAGAGATCCGGAAAACTTTTGTCCGTGGGTCCGAACAGCAGCATCACGATGTTCTGAAGCAAAAACGAAACGCCGATCGCCGTGATGAGCGGCGCCAGCCGGGGAGCGGTTCTCAGCGGGCGGTAGGCAAAGCGTTCGACAGCCGCTCCAACGAGCCCTGAGATAGCCATCGCAAAGATCAAGACCAACGGCAGGAAAAAAACAGAATTGAGCGGCCCGGCGGGCAGAGCCTGCAGAGCCGCGTGGATGAACAGCGCCGCGAAGGCACCGACCATGAAGATCTCGCCATGCGCGAAGTTGATGAGCTGCAGGATTCCAAAAACGAGGGTGTAGCCGAGGGCGATCAGCGAATAAATGAACCCGATCGTGAGACCGTTAACGCATTGCTGAAAAAATGTGTCCCAGCTCAATTTATTCGGCAGGGCCGACGTAGACGAGTTCGCCGTCGGTTACTTTAAAAATTCCGATGAATTGATTCTGATTGTCGCCCTTGGCATCGAACACGACTTCGCCAGTGACGCCGGTGAAAGAGGGGATGGTGCGCATCGACTTGAGCACCGAGGCGCGGTCCTTCACCGGGGCGGCTTCGATGCTGCGCAGCAGGATATTGGCCGCGTCATAACCATAAGCCGACCACTGACTCAGCTTGCCAAATTTGGCTTCATACGCGGTTACGAACGCCGCGGCGGTGGGAACTTTTTTCATATCACCGCCGACCATGGTCGCGTAGGTGCCTTCGGCCGCCTGAGCGCCGGCCAATTCGATGAGCGTGTGGGTAGAAATACCGTCCCCGCCCATGAAGGGTGCTGCAATCCCGAGCGCCCGAGCCTGACGGAGCAGAAGCGCTCCTTCGGGGTAAATGCCGCCAAAATAAATCATGTCCGGGTCCAAAGGTTTGATTTTCGTGAGAAGGGGATTGAAGTCCTTATCGCCTTGGGTGATGCCCTCGTGTCCCAGGATCTCGATCCCGAGCGCGGCCGCTTCCTTCTCAAACGCGTCCGCTAAGCCTTTGCCGTAAGTGGTCTTGTCGTCGATGACAAAAAGTTTTTTGATACCCAGCTCGCGTGCCGCGAACCGTGCGCCTTTGGGACCCTGAACATCATCCGTCGCCGCGACACGGAAAAAAGTATTGAAGCCCTGGCGGGAAAGGGCGGGGTTCGTCGAAGCCGCCGTGATTTGCGTCATCCCGGCTCCGTGATAAATGGCCGAGGCCGGCTGTGTGCAGCTGGAGTTGAAGTGGCCAATGACGCCGAGCACCGCGGGGTCCGAAATCAGTTTCTTGGCGGCATTCACGGCCTGCGCGGGATTGTGCTGGTCGTCCATTTTGAGGATCTCGACGCGGGTGGAGTCGAGGCGGCCGGATGCGTTAAGCTCTTCTATCGCCATTTGCACACCCTGGCAGTGATCGATCCCGATCTGCGCCTGATCGCCCGTCAGCGGCGCCGCGCAGCCGATTTTAATGACGGAACCGGTCTCGCTGTTCCCGGCGCAGCCGGTCAGACCGATCCCCATAACGCAACCCAGGAGCAATCCAACCATCCAGGTCGAGAAAGTGGAAAAAAATCGAGGGTTAAGCCGGACGCGCGCGGAAAGGGGTTTGAACGAATTCATAATGACCTCTAGGTTCATATAGGTAGGCAAACTGAAGCTGCCGTCGTTGGAACATAAGATATCAAGATTGAAGTCATCTGCAAAGGGCAAAAAATCTCGGGGGGATTGATTTATTAGGTCTGGACCACTAAGATAAGACCAGATTTTTTAACCCACAACAGGAGGCTGCTTTTATGCGCAACAAAACTCGATTTTTGGCTCCGATTCTTCTGACCGCCGCGGTGATGATGATTGCGATTCCTGCCTTGGCCAATCATGGATATGACCAGGCCTCGGCCGGTAAAGTCTGCCCGCTTACCGGGGAGGGTAAATCCGGCCACTGTTCCAAATCCGGCCACTGTTCCAAATCCGGCCACTGTTCCAAATCCGGTCACTGTTCCAAATCTGCCGGTGCCGGATGCTCAGCTCACGGCAAGCAATGTAAGAAGAGCGGCGCCTGCGAGGCAGGTAAGTCCGGATGCCCGATCGCGGCCCGCTTCTGCAAGCACGCCTGCTGGCTGATCAGTCAAAAGGATGAGCTTGGGTTGTCAGATGAGCAGGTCTCCAAGATCAAGTCCCTGGAGCTTGAGGCGCAAAAAACAGCGATCAAGAGCGCCGCGGACATGCAGATCGGCATGCTCGAGATGAACGGCAAACTTGGTGAAGAAGTGATCGACGTGAACGGACTTGAGTCCATGATCGACAGCGGCATGGCATCCATGGCGCTCACCGCGAAGGCCAATGTCCGGTATTATGCGGAGCTCAAGGCGCTTTTGACAGACGATCAAAAGGCCAAAATGAAGGCCATGAAAAAGGCGCTTCATTCCAAGTATTCCGTTTAAGACCCGTCCGGCAGCAGTTCTTTCAGGCGCATCAGGTTCGAATCCGAACCGATGCGCCTGATCTTTTAACCGGACTTGGGTGTTCTTGAAACACCGAGTGGCCGGTGCTATACTCAACGCTTGTTCAGACCGCTGTTATCGTCGTTCAAGTATTAACCGCTCGCGAAACTTCGCAAAATCAATAAATAATATGGCATCAGAATCCTTCTTCTCAAAACTCAAGGCCTTCTTCGGCTTTGGCAGATCCTCCGGTTCGGGTTACGCCGGAGGACAGAGCGGTTCGGGCACTCCCAAGCTCTACGTCGGCAATCTCTCCTATGATGTGACCGACGAGGACTTGCGCAAGGCATTTGCTTCCCATGGCAAGGTGAGTTCCGCTCAAGTGGTCCGCGACCGCCAGTCCAATCAGTCCAAGGGTTTCGGCTTCGTCGAAATGCCGAACCGTTCCGAGGCGCATGCCGCCATCGGCGCGTTGAATGGCGAGGAGCTCAAGGGCCGCGCGATCAATGTCAACGAGGCGCGTCCCCGCACCGAAGGTCAGA
>JAGOUK010000147.1 GCA_018061225.1 Candidatus Omnitrophota bacterium
CTCGACCCGCTGAATCGCGTCGATCTCCGAGTGAAGGTATTTGGCGCGCAAGCCTCGGTCGTTCAAAAAGCGCGTCAGGTCCTCAGACATCCTCTTAGTGAGCGTGGTGACCAAGACTTTTTCTTTTTTCTCGGCGCGGCGCAGCACTTCTTCGATGAGGTTGTCGATCTGGCCCTTGGTGCCGCGAATCTCGACCTCGGGATCAACGAGGCCGGTCGGGCGGATGACTTGCTCGATCATCTTGCCGGAAGTCTTGATCTCGTACGGGCCCGGCGTGGCGGAGATAAAAATGGCCTGAGGGATGAGCTTTTCGAATTCCTCAAACCGCAAGGGGCGGTTGTCGAGAGCGCTCGGCAGACGGAAGCCGTAGTCCACCAGCGTTTGCTTGCGCGCCTGGTCGCCGTTAAACATGCCTCTCACCTGAGGCAGCGTGGCATGAGATTCGTCGATCACGAGCAGGTAGTCCTTCGGAAAGTAATCCAACAGACAGTACGGCCGGCTTCCCGCCGCGCGGCCGGAAAGGTAGCGCGAATAGTTCTCGATGCCGGAGCAGTAGCCGAGCGCGCGCATCATCTCGATGTCGTATTTGACGCGCTGTTCGATACGCTGGGCTTCGATGAGCTTATTCTGCGCGGTGAAACGTTTGACCTGCTCATCAACTTCAACATCGATGAGTTTGATGGACTCCTCGATGCGCTCCTCGGTCGTGACAAAGTGCTTGGCCGGGTAAACAGCGGCCGATTCGAGCTCCTGGATGAGATCGCCCGTGAGCGGGTCGATGATGTGGATGGCCGAGACGGTGTCGAATTCGAGCTGGAACCGCACTCCCCGCTCTTCATAGGCCAGGAAGACGTCCACAGTGTCGCCTTTGACGCGGAAAGTGCCGCGCTTGGGGTCGACATCGTTGCGGGTGTATTGGATCTCAACCAGGCGCTTGAGCAGCGCGTCGCGATCGAGCGCGTCGCCTCTTTTGACCAGGATGAGGAGTTTGGCGTAGTCTTCGGGCGTACCGAGGCCATAGATACAGGAAACGCTCGCGACCACGATGCAGTCCCGCCGCGATAACAGCGAGCTCGTCGCGCGAAGGCGCAGGCGGTCGATGTCCTCGTTGATCGCGGAATCTTTCTCGATGAAGGTGTCGGTCTGAGGCACATAGGCTTCCGGCTGATAGTAATCGTAATAGCTGACAAAGTATTCGACGGCATTCTTCGGAAAAAACTCTTTGAGCTCCGAGTAGAGCTGGGCCACCAACGTTTTATTGTGGGTGATGACCAGCGTCGGCTTATTGATGGCCTGGATGACATTGGCCACGGTGTAGGTTTTGCCGGAACCAGTGACGCCGAGCAGCGTGTTGAACTTTTTGCGCTTCTCGAGATCCGCCAGGAGCTGGGCGATGGCGGCCGGCTGATCGCCGGACGGTTTGAAGTCCGAAACGAGTTCGAAGTTCATTGCACCGGAAGCAGATTGAGCGAGATGTCGACCGCCTTCACCGAATGCGTGAGGGCGCCAACCGAGATGCGTTCGACCCCCGCCTTGGCATAGGCGGCGACATTGTCGAGATTGACGCCGCCGGAGACTTCGAGCGGGATAAAGATCTTTTGAGACTTGCGGAAGGCGACCGCTTCCTTGACCTGGTCTGCCGTGAAGTTGTCGAGCAGGATGTATTCACAGGGCGCTGCCAGAGCCGCCGCCAGTTCTTTGAGGTTCTTGACCTCGACACCGACCGGAACATTCTTAGGGAATTTGGAGCGCGCGGTCTTGGCGAGTTCTGTGATGGAGACGTTCTTGAGGGCCTCGATATGGTTGTCCTTGATGAGGACGCCGTCGTAGAGCCCGTTGCGGTGATTAACTCCGCCGCCGACGCGGACGGCATAACGGTCGAGCTGACGGAACATCGGCCAGGTCTTCCGGGTGTCCAGAATCTTGGCCTCAGTGCCCTTGGTGAGTTCCACAAAGGCACGCGTCTTGGTCGCCACGGCGCTCATATGCTGCAAAAAATTAAGAGCGGTGCGCTCTGCGGTGAGGATCGAACGGGTTGAACCTTCGACATAAAAAATAACCCGCCCTTTGGCGATCACTTCCCCGTCCTTGGCCACCGGCAAAAACCGAAGTTCCTCGTCAACCAGCCTAAAAATACGCTCGGCAACGATCATGCCGCAGAGAACAGCCTCTTCTTTGAAGATGCAGTCAGCTTTGGAGATATGACGGGCGGGCAAAAGCGAAGAAGTGAGATCGCGGGCGCCGATGTCCTCGGCAAGCGAGGCCTGAAGTATCCTTTCGAGACGGGCATCAATTCCCTTCACGACGACCTCCTGACCACCGGACTAGTTAAGACTCTTGAGCGTTTCCTCGAGACGGACTTTTTGAGCCTCAAGTTCCGCCAGGCGGGCGCGTTCGGCATCGATCACTTTGGCGGGAGCTTTGGCCACAAAGGCCTCGTTGCTCAGACGCCCGGAAAGATTGCTGATGAACTTGGTTGTCTCGGCAATGGCCGCGCGGACTTTGTTTTTTTCGGCTTCAAAGTCGACGAGACCCTTGAGCTCTACGAAAACATCAAATCTTGGAATGCTGAGCACGGCCGAATCCGCCGGACGTTCAGCCTTGGTCACGACCTTGAGATCGCCGACGCGGGCTTGGCGAAGGATGTCGTCCTTTTCATCTGTAAGCTTCTTGGCGTCGGCTTCTGTGGCGGCGCGAACCAAGACGGTGAGGTCCTGCTTCGGCGCGATCTTCCAGGAGGCGCGGATATTACGGATGGCTTGAATGACTTGGATTCGGTCCTGCATGGCTTCTTCGATCTCAGGAACGATACGGGCTTCTTCGAGCACCGGCCATTCGCTGACGGTCAGCGGCACCGTGTTGCCGGGTCTCAGGTACTCCCAGAGCTCTTCGGTGATGAACGGCATCATCGGGTGTAGGAGTTTCATGCTGCCCTCAAGCACGGTGCGAAGCGTCCACTGTGTCTCCGGCGTCTGGATGCGGGCCTTGGACAGCTCCAGATACCAGTCGCAGACCTCTGACCAAAAGAACTCATATAAACGGGAGGACGATTCGTGAAAACGATAATTTTCGATCGACTTCGAAACATCACGGACGGTGCTGTGATAGCGGCTTAGGATCCAGCGGTCCGCGGAAGCAAATCCGGATTCGTCCGCGGGTTTCACGCGGGAGGTTTCGTTAAGATTCATCAGCGCGAAGCGTGTCGCGTTCCAGATCTTATTCGCAAAGTTGCGGCCGATCTCAAAGCGGTCCTTTGACGCGTAGACGTCCTGGCCTTCAGAAGTGATCTGTATCATGCCGTAGCGAAGCCCATCGGCGCCAAATTCGTCGATGATCTCGATCGGATCGACCACATTGCCCTTGGACTTGGACATCTTAGAACCGTCAGCGGCGCGCACAATGCCGTGGATGTAGATATCCTTAAACGGGGGCTCACCCATGAATTCGCAGCCGGCCATGATCATGCGGGCCACCCAAAAGAAAATGATTTCGTAGCCCGTCACGAGAGAAAGTGTCGGGTAATACTGCTTGAGATCTTCTGTTTTATCCGGCCAGCCCAATGTCGAGAAGGGCCACAGCCATGAGCTAAACCAGGTGTCGAGCACATCCTCGTCCTGGCGCAGCTTGGCATCGGCCGAGAGCCCGAGGCGCTTGCGTGCGTCAGCTTCGTCCAAAGCCGCCGTAAAACGGCCGTCATCCGCGTAATAAACGGGAATGCGGTGTCCCCACCAGATTTGCCGCGAAATACACCAGTCGCGGATATTCGTCATCCACTCCATATACGTCTTGGACCAACGCTCCGGATGAAACTTGGT
>JAGOUK010000148.1 GCA_018061225.1 Candidatus Omnitrophota bacterium
CGGCTTGCACATCTCCGTAAATCCCGAACACGCCGCATTTGTCTTTGAGTTCTTCTGCCATATATCCTTTATGCCGACATGCGCCGGCGAATCGAACTGTTCCAGGTTTCGCGCAACACCGTTACAGGGACATTGATCAGGTTGTTGATCTTGACGCGGTCGCCGCCGACTTTGCCGATGACTTGGTGGGCGAGGCCGTGCTTGGTGATCACGGCTTCGACGGCAGCTAAATGCTTGGGGTCGCAGGACAGGATGGCGCGGGATTGGGTTTCGCCAAAGAGGAAGGCCTCGTTCGACAAACCATCAGCCTTGACCGTCACTTCGGCGCCTAAGCGCAGTCGGTCATCGGACATCGCGCATTCGGCCAATGCCGCCGCGAAGCCGCCCTCGGAAAGATCGTGTGCCGAGCGCAGGATTTGCTGCTCAGCGCACTCGAGCAGCGTCCGGTTGAACGCGTCGGCCTCATCCAGGTCCAGGCGGGGCGGAATACCGTCCTTGAGTTTGTGCATCACTTTGAGGAATTCGGTGCCGCCAAGCTCTTCGCGCGTCGCGCCGAACAGGATAATCGCATCACCCGCCTTCTGAAAAGCGCTCGGGATGGGGTCGCGGCCCTCAATCAGGCCCATGATGCCGATGGTCGGCGTCGGATCGATCGCGCCTTTGGGATTTTCGTTATAAAAAGAAACGTTACCGCCAGAAACCGGCGTATCAAACTTCAGACAAGCGTCGCGGATGCCCTCGATGGACTTGCGGAAAGTCCAGAACACTTCCGGCTTCATGGGATTGCCGTAGTTCAAATTGTCCGTGACCGAGAGCGGCAGGGCGCCCGAGCAGACGATGTTGCGCGCGGCTTCGGCGACGGCGATCTTACCGCCCTCATAGGGGTCAAGGTAGCAATAGGTCGCGTTGCAATCGACGGACATCGCGATGCGTTTGTCGGTGCCCTTGACGCGGATCACCGAGGCATCCGAACCTGGCAGAACGATGGTCGCGGTGCCGACCATGTGATCGTACTGATGATAAATCCATTCCTTAGATGCCACCGTCGGCGAGTCGAGGATCTTGAGCAGCGCGGCATTCAAATCCCCTGTCGGAGGAAGATCCGCCACGCGAATGGGCTTGAGTTTATCGAGATACGCCGGGCGCTGCTCTTCACGGATATAAAGCGGCGCGTCCTCCGCCAGCTGCTTGGCGGGCGCGTCAACCACGACTTTGCCGTTTTCCTTCACGACCATCTGGCCCGTGTCTGTGACAAAGCCGATCTCGGCGGCGTGGAGATCCCACTTTTCAAAAATATCAATGGCAACCTGCTCTTTGCCTTTTTTGACAATGACCAGCATGCGCTCCTGCGACTCGGACAGAAGCGTCTCATACGGCGTCATGCCCGTCTCGCGCTGCGGCACCAGGGCCACGTCGATCTCGATGCCGGAATTCCCGCGTGAGGCGGTCTCACAGGTGGAGCAGGTCAAACCCGCGGCGCCCATGTCCTGAATGCCGACCACCGCGTCTGTCTGCAGGAGCTCCAACACGGCTTCGAGCAGAAGCTTTTCCATGAACGGATCGCCGACCTGAACGGCCGGGCGGTCTTTGTACGAATCCTCGCTGATTTCTTTGGAGGCGAAACTGGCGCCGCCGATGCCGTCGCGGCCGGTCGCCGCACCCAGATAAAAAACGGGATTTCCCACACCGGTCGCCTTGCCGCGCGCGATGTCCTTGGTGCGCATGATGCCCAGAGCCAGCGCGTTCACCAGCGGATTGCCTTCGTAGCACTCATCAAAATACACTTCCCCGCCAATGGTGGGAACGCCGATACAGTTGCCGTAATGGCTGATACCCGCCACGACACCCTTCATGAGATGGCGGTTCTGGGGCTTATCGAGTGTGCCAAAGCGCAGCGAGTTCATGACCAGCACGGGCCGCGCGCCCATCGTAAAAATATCGCGCAGAATTCCGCCAACGCCGGTCGCCGCGCCCTGGAACGGCTCGATCGCGCTCGGGTGATTGTGCGACTCGATCTTAAAAGAAACACACCAGCCGTCGCCGATATCGATAACGCCCGCGTTCTCCTCACCCGCTCCGATGAGCACGCGTTTGCCGTGCTTCGGAAAAAGCTTAAGGACGTTGCGCGAGTTCTTGTACGAGCAGTGCTCGGAGTACATGACGCTGAACACGCCCAGCTCATTGATATTAGGCTCGCGCTTGAGCACGCCTTTGATGCGGTCGTACTCGCCGGGCGTGAGGCCCAGCTTCGAAATAACGTCAGGGGTGATCTCTTGAACCTGTGTCATCAGCTTAAAGACTCCACGATAGAAAGAAACATGTGTTTGCCGTCGGTGCCGCCCAATGCGGTCTCGGAGCAGCGTTCTGGATGAGGCATAAGGCCGAAGACATTGCGCTTTTCGTTCATGATACCGGCGATGTTCTTGAGTGAACCGTTGGGATTAGCCGCGTCCGTGGTCTCGCCCTGATCATTGACGTAACGGACGATGACTTGGCGGTTATCTTCGATGCGCTTGATGGTGTCGGGATCGGCGAAGTAATTACCCTCGCCATGCGCGATCGGAACGCGGATCACCTGACCCTTCGAATATTTTTTGGTAAAAAGTGTATCCGTGTTCTCAATCTTCAGATTCACGGTCCGGCATTCAAATAAAAGCGAGCGGTTCCGCAGCATCGCCCCGGGCAAAAGACCCGACTCGAGCAAGATCTGAAACCCGTTGCAAATCCCGATCACCGGCTTGCCCGCGTTGGCGAAACGGACCACGTCTTTCATGACCGGCGAAAACCGCGCGATGGCTCCGGTGCGCAAATAATCTCCGTAGCTGAACCCGCCCGGCAAACAGATCGCGTCAACATCGCCGACGGACGCTTCCTTGTGCCAGATCTTCGTGACCTCGCAGCCGATAACATCGCGCAGCACATACACGCAATCCTCATCGCAATTGGATCCGGGAAAAGCCACTACTCCAAACTTGATCTTCTTGGACACGTCTATTTCTCGATCTCGTAACGGTAATCTTCGATGACGGTGTTGGCGAGAAGCTTTTCGCACATATCCTTGATCTCTTTGTCGCCGGCGGGCTTGGCCGGGTCGAGCGTGAGTTCGATCATTTTTCCGATGCGGACATCGGTGACGCCCGGAATATTCATGTGGTCCAGCGCCTGCTTGACCGCGGCGCCCTGAGGATCGAGAACGGATTTTCTGAGAGTGACGAAGACGCGGGCTTTCATGCTTTTCTCCTACCTAAGGGACTTTGTAAAAATCGCGTCCACGTGCTCGAGGTACGCTTTGAGATCAAAGATCACGCTGAATTCTTTGGGGGTAAACAGCTTCTTAAGCCGCTCATCGGCACGGGCCAGCGACTCCATCGTCTCGGACGCGTCGGTTGAGTTCCACACCTGCAGCGCAATGCGCTGAACGATCTCATACGCGTCAAAGCGCGCCAGACCCTTCTTGATGGATGCTGTGAGCAGGCGCTGCGAAAACGTCAGCCCCTTATTTCCCTTGATCGTCGCCATCATCCGCTCGGGGTAAACCTTGAGATTGGTGAGGATGCGGTCCATCTCGCTGAGCATGAAGTCCACCGCCAGGAAACTGTCCGGAAAAATCACCCGCTCCACCGAGGAATGGCTGATGTCGCGCTCGTGCCAAAGGGCCACGTTTTCGAGCGCGGCGTGCAGATTGGCGCGGACTAGGCGCGAAAGACCGGTCACACGCTCGCAATTGACCGGATTCTTCTTATGCGGCATGGCGGAAGACCCGGTCTGACCGGCGCTAAAAGACTCTTCGACCTCGCGGACTTCGGT
>JAGOUK010000149.1 GCA_018061225.1 Candidatus Omnitrophota bacterium
TGCGGATGAGGCCGCTGCCGACGCGGACAATGGACCGGTCGAGACGTATTATCCCAATGGGGTGATTCGAACCCGCGCGAGATACCAGGCTGGTAAGCTCGAAGGCAAATACGAGCGTTACTCGGCGGCGGGGAAGTTGGAAGAAATCAGGACCTATAAGGCGGATAAGCTAAACGGACCCGCCAAGCGCTTTGGATCGGATGGCCGGCTGCTCGAGCAGGCCGGATACAAGGACGGCTTGTTGAGCGGCTCTCATATTATTTATGGGCCTCAGGGCCAACGCTTCGTTGAAGCCGTGTACGAACGGGGACATCCGATAGAGGATAAGCGGACCATTCCTAAAGGCTAAAATAATTCGCAAAAAAATAGTCTGCGATATAATATCCGTTTACACACACGTTAGTAATACAAATATTTAACAGAGAAATTCATGCAGCCAATCGTCAAAAAATTTGAACGTCCGAGAGAGCTCAAATGGTTCCAAGCGGGAGCCATGCTTTACGGGGACTGGGGCACGAGTAAAGCGTATGTGATCGGCATTGCGTTTGCGTTGGCGGGACATGCGTCGTGGTTCTATCTTGGCATGATGGCGATTCTCACCATGGTGGTGGGATTTTGTTACAGCATCATTTGCCGATTGTATCCTGACGGCGGAGGCGTTTACTCTTCTTTGAGGTCGCGCTCCAAGATGATGGCTTCCATCGGCGGGTTCATGCTGGTCGCGGATTACGTCGTGACGGCTTCTTTGAGCGCGTTGTCGGCTTTTCATTATTTTGGCGTGGGGAATCCGGCGCTTTGGGCCATCGGGGCTATTCTGCTGATTGGCATTCTCAATTGGGTCGGACCGGCGGGCGGGAGCAATATCGCGGTCGGAGTGGGGCTGATCGCATCGCTTTTTGCGGGCATCCTGTTTCTCTTCACACTTCCTCATGTCGCCGATGTCCGTCTGACTTGGCCAACGGGGCCCCTTCATGAGCATTGGGCGGTATTCGCGGGCATCGTTTTGGCGCTGTCGGGTGTTGAGGCCATCGCGAATATGACCGGTGTGATGGTGGAGCCGGTTCAGAAGACTGCCCGCAAGGCGATTTTTCCCGTCATGTGCGAAGTGGCGCTTCTAACCTTCCTGCTCGGCGTCGCGGTGAACGGGCTGCCGGGCGATCCCTCGGAGCATATCGAAGACATGCTGCGCGTGCTCGGAGGACATTATGTGTCGCCTTGGTTCGGCCAGGCGATCGCGCTGGTCTTTGCCTGCCTGCTGCTCTCGGCGGTCAACACCGCCATCAACGCGTTCACGAGCATCCAGTTTGTCATGGCCAAGGACAGGCAATTGCCGAGTTTTTACACGAGGCTGAACCGCTTTGGCATGCCGTGGATCGCCCTTTTGGCCGCTGCCGCTGTACCGGCCTCGGTGCTTCTTTTTGTTCACGATCTCGTGACGCTCGCCTCGCTCTACGCAATCGGAGTGGTTGGCGCGATCACGATCAATCTCGGCGCCTGCTCGCTCAACCGAGCTCTCAAGCTCAAGACCTGGGAACGTGCGTTGTTATTCGTGGTCAGTTTGATTCTTTTGATGATTTGGCTAACGATTGCAACTCATAAGATTAAGGCTCTATTCTTCGCCGTGATCGTTGTCGGGGTGGGACTGCTGCTGCGTATGTTGGCCAAGTCCGTTCTGCCGGCGCCCGAGCCGACCGCGGTACCGAGCTCCGAAGTGCTCACCGTTTCGGAAGCCAAGGACATCGGACCGCTTTATAGGAGCTCGTTCATGCTGGCGCTTAAGCGCGTGACGCCGACGATGATCGAAAACGCCGCTCTTCAGGTCAAGGCCAGGAACGAAAATGCTATTTATTTCTGTCACGTGGAAGAGATCCCTCTCAACGCGGACCTGCCTTCTGAGATCACTCCGGCTCCGGATTCGCTGGAACTTTTGGCGGCCGTGGAACACCAGTTTGCCGAGCGGGACATCACGCTGATCCCCGTGTGGCAGGCGGGTCAGCAGGCGGGAAGACAGCTTGCCTATGTCGCCAATCAGCTGGGAGTCAAGACTGTGCTGATCGGAACCACCGAGCACACCGCGCTCATGAATCTCGTGCGCGGTGACGTCATGCGCACGTTGGCGCAGCATCTCAACAAGAACTGCAACCTGATGATCCTGAGCTAGTATGACGGACAAGCCGAAGGTTCGAACTGTTTTTAACCATCTGCGGATGTACATCGTCCGCGGATTGGTCGCGATCATTCCGCTGGTCATTTCGTTCTTTGTTGTGCAGTTTTTGTACATCATGGTGGACCGGCGCGTGACGCGGATGATCGAAGGCGGGATCGGATTCTCAATCCCTGGACTTGGACTGCTGCTGGTTCTGACTATTTTGTACTTGGTCGGGGTGGTCGCGTCCAATTTGGCCGGTAAGCAGATCTTTGGGGTCATCGAAAAAATCAGCGAGCGCATTCCGCTGGTCCGCACGACGTATCAGGTCGGCAAGCAGATCTCACAAAGTTTGTCGCATGAGAATAAACAGCTTTTCCAACGCGTCGTCCTCATCCGCTATCTCAACACCGATGCCTGGACGCTGGGGTTCATGACCGGCACACTTACGGATGATCAGCAACCCGGCGTAACGCTGCTAAAAGTTTTTGTCCCGACACCGCCCAATCCAACCTCCGGAACGATGATCATTGTTCGGGAGTCGGACACTCGCGACCCGGGCTGGACGGTGGAAGAAGGGCTCAAAACAGTCATATCAGGCGGCATCATCGGACCGGAACGCATCAAATGAACAAACCCCGCATTCTCGCGTTGGCCGGCAGCGCCCGCAAAGATTCCTGGAACAAGAAACTTGTGCGCGCCGCTGCGCAGGGCGCCCGCGCGGCAGGGTGCGAAGTCACGGTGATCGACCTGGCTGATTATCCGCTGCCGGTCTTTGATGAGGATCTGGAAGCGCGGTCAGGCGCTCCTGAAAACGCCGTGAAGCTTAAGCAGATCTTCCTGGAGCATCAAGGTCTGCTCATCGCGTCGCCTGAATACAATAGCTCCGTCACAGCGCTTCTCAAGAACACGCTGGATTGGGTTTCGCGTCCCGTGCAGGGACAGCCGCGTATGGCATCCTTTGTGGGAAAGACCGCGGCCCTGCTCAGCGCGTCCCCGGGGGCGCTCGGGGGGTTGAGAGGTTTGGTGCATCTGCGGTCTATTCTCGGGAATATTGAAGTGCTTGTTCTACCGCAGCAGTACGCGCTCGCCAAAGCGCATGAGGCTTTTGATGCCGAAGGGAATATTAAAGACGCCGCTCAGCGCGCGTCCGCAGAATCCGTTGCCGCATCGCTTGCCGCCGTGGTCAAAAAATTATCCGCTTCCGCTTGAAGCTTGCCGATCCATCGGTATAATCTAATCAAATGAATTTATTGTTTGTGACCGTAACAACAAATATTGATAAGGAGAACGGACATGCCTAAGTGTGTCAGATGCGAAGAGCTCTTCAGTGTCGATGAAGGTGACTTCAACGAGGATAAAGAATTTGTGTGCGCGATGTGCGCCGAAGGTTTTGATGACAAACTGATCGATGACGAGGATTTGGATCTGGACGAGGATGAGGAGGATGAGGGCGAAGAAGTGACGGTCAAGCCCAAGGCCTGCCCCGGCTGCAAGGAAAAGAGCGTCGATTACGCGGAATCGGGGATTTGCCCGGATTGCGGCTACGAAAAGGACGTTCGGGCGTAAATTCTGCTGAAAAAGCCGCATCTGCGGCGTTGCTTGGGCGCTTGCGTGGGAGTACCACGCGGCGCACCCTCGCGCCTTGCATC
>JAGOUK010000150.1 GCA_018061225.1 Candidatus Omnitrophota bacterium
CTGCGCGGCTTGTTCGATAATGATGCCCAGTACGCCGCTTCTTCGGGTGACGGCAGGCGCGATGCGTCGGCGACAAATAGGACAAGATCAGCCTCTTCCACCGCGCGGCGGGAGCGGTCGACGCTCTGGGATTCGATAGGATCCTCGGTGACGCGAATACCAGCCGTGTCCGTGAGCGCTATGGGGTAGCCGGCGATCTCAACCGTTTCTTCCACGGTGTCGCGCGTCGTGCCGGGATGAGGGCTGACGATCACGCGTTCTTTTTGGGCGATACGGTTCATGAGGCTGGACTTACCGACATTGGGCTCGCCCGTCAGAACAACTCGCAGTCCGTCCTTGAGCCAGCGCGCGTGCCGGCCGTACCGGGCCAGCACCTCAAGATCCTTCACCAGCGCGGCCGTTTTGGCGGTTAATTCTTTCATTTGCATCGGCTCGATCTTGTCGTCCGGGAAGTCGAGAGATGCCTCGATGTGACTCAGGAGATGGGCGATCCCGTCCCGCAGCGCGCGGACGCGCACCGATAAGTCGCCTTGAAGTTGTCGCTGGGCGGCCTCCAGTGACTTGTCGGTCTTGGCGCGGATGACTTCAAGGACCGTCTCCGCTTGAACCAGATCAATGCGGCCGTTCAAAAATGCCCGCTTGGTGAATTCCCCCGGCTCGGCGATCCGGGCGCCGGCCGCCAGACAGACTTCCAAAACTTTTTGCGTCGCCGCGCGGCCGCCGTGGCAATTGATCTCGACAGTGTCCTCGCATGTGTAGCTTTTAGGCCCCCGCATCACCAGCAGGACCGCCTCGTCAATTTTCCGACCATCAGCATCGCCGCCTGATGTCCGGGGGTCGATGACGATGCCGTATTGAGCGGTGTACCCAGGCTGCTGAGACGGCAATTTATGATGCGGAGAACGGAAGATTTTGTCCGCGACGCGCAGCGCGTCGGCGCCGCTCAGCCGGACAATACCGATGCCGCCCTCACCCGCGGCGGTGGCGATCGCGGTGATCACATCCGGATGATAGGAATTTGAGATCTGTTGAGCGTCCGTGCGTTTCATAATTTTTTGAGCGCCTTTCGGGCTTCTCCGGCCAAATAGAGAGAACCGGTCACAACCGTCAACTCGCCGGGCTGCGCGTCCGCGCGGATCATTTGCTCCGCGTCGCTCCAGGATTGGGCCTTGCGCGCCCGCAAGCCGATGGTTTGCCACCGCTCCCCGAGCTCTTCGGCGCTCCACGCGCGTTCCGATTGGACCCCCACGGCGATCACTTCAATGGCTTTGAGCGGCTCGAGATTTTTGATGAAGGCAACGGGATCTTTGTCCCGGAGCATCCCGACAATCAATCGCACCGGCATGCTTCCAAAATGCTTCTTCACGGCATCGGCCAAAACTTCAGCGCTTTCGGTGTTATGCGCGCCGTCCAACAACCATTCCCGGTCTTCCACGATATGCTCCATCCGGGCCGGAACCGTCAGACCCAGAAGTCCCCTGCGAATGGCTTCGTCCGGGATGTTGCGGCCGCTTTTTTCGCCAAACGCAAAGGCCGCCATCATCGCCAGCCGGGCATTGCGGATCTGATGATCGCCCAAAAGCCCAAGCCGCAGCGGGCCGTATTCCACCGGGCCGCTCAGCAACGAAAACTCCTGATAATCGGGACCCGCCGCCCCCTTCTCAATCGCCCAACGGTCCGCGTCGATCTTCCGGGCGCCCGTCTCTTCCGCGTGACGCCACAGCACCGTGGTCGCGTCCAACGGCTGACGCTCGAGGATGGTGAATTGCCCTTCCCGCATGATGCCGGCTTTTTCTCGGGCGATCTCGGGGAGCGTGGCGCCCAGCACTGTTTGATGCTCCAGCCCCAACTGCGTGATCACTGCCACCTGCGCATCGCAGACATTCACGGCGTCGTACGTCCCGCCCAACCCGACTTCCAGCACGACCGCGTCCAAGCCGCACGCCGCAAAATGCAAAAAAGCGATCGCCGTGATCACCTCGAAATACGTTGCCTTCTCCCCGTTTGAGCAGGGACGAACCATCACGTCACCGTGTTTGGAGATGATCGCGGCTATCTCTTCGTCAGAGATATCCTGCCCATTGGCCGTGATGCGTTCGTTCCAGCGCGAGATATGCGGCGAGGTGTACAGTCCCGTCTTAAGACCGGCGGCGCCCAAAATGGAGGCGATGAGATGCGAGGTTGATCCTTTGCCCTTGGAGCCCGCCACCGTGATCACAAAAGGCAGCTTCAAGTGCGGATCGCCCAGGCGCGCCAAGAGCTCGCGCATACGGTCCAGCGTCCGCGCTTGGGTGAAGTCCCCTGTGCGCTCCAGGTTTTGGAACTGGTCTAAGAACGCTTCCGGCTTCAAAGATTAGTGGCTGAAGTTCCGGATCCCGGTCATGACCATCGCGATGCCCGCTTTGTCACAGGCCTTGATGATCTCGGCATCCTGGATGGAGCCGCCCGGCTGGATAATGGCCTTGATGCCGTGCCGTGCCGCCAACTGGATCGAATCCGGTTTGGGAAAAAATCCGTCCGATGCCAGCACCGCGCCCTGAGAACGCTTGCCGGCTTTTTTGAACGCGGTGGCCGCTGAATCCACGCGGGAGGGCTGCCCCATCCCGATACCGCTGGCAACGCCGCCTTTCATGACGACAATGGCATTGGACTTCACAAAACGCGTGAGACGGAACGCCGCAAGCAGCTCATCGATCTGCTTGGAGGTCGGCTTTTTGCGCGTCACCAGCTTAAGCTCCGAACGCGCTGCGTCGCGATGATTGAAGTCCTGCGTGAGAAGACCTCCGGTGATGCGCTTGAAGTCGCGTTCAGGCGCGGCTGAGCGGCGGGCGATCTCCACCACGCGCAGATTCTTCTTCGTCTTGAAGACTTCGATCGCGGCCGCGTCATAAGCGGGAGCGACCACGCATTCTAAAAAGCCCGCGGAGATAATCGTTTTGGCGGTGCGGGCGTCCACGCGGCGGTTGATACCCACAATGCCTCCGAAGGCGGACAGAGGGTCGCAAGCGAAGGCAAGCTTAAATGCCTTGGCCAGATCTTGATTGATGGCAAAACCACACGGGTTGTTATGCTTGACCACCGTGGCGGCGGGCTCATCGTATGCGCTGACCAGCGCCCAGGTCGCTTCCAGATCGAGATAATTGTTGTAAGAAAGTTCCTTGCCGCCGTGCACCTTGGCATCCGCCAAACCTTTAGGGCCGCTGTCGGCGGAACGGTAAAGCGCGGCTTTTTGATGCGGATTCTCGCCGTAGCGCAGATCACCCACCTTGTCGTACTTGAGCGTGAGTGAAGCGCTTCCTGCCGCGCCGGCCGATGCCGGGCCCTGGGCAAAGTACCGCGCGATCAAATCATCATACCGGGCCGTTTCGGCAAACACCTTGCCGGCCAATTTGCGCCGGAGTTCCAGCGAAAGACTTCCGGAACCGGCTTTGAGCCCGGCGAGAAGCTCCGTGTAATCCGCCGGATCGCAAACGGCCGCAACCGAATCGTGGTTCTTCGCCGCGGCGCGCAGCATGGTCGGCCCGCCGATGTCGATCATCTCGATGATCTTTTCGGGATCCTGCGTCGAGGCGAGGGTTTTTTCAAAAGGATAAAGACTTACGACGACGAGGTCGATGAGGTCGATGCCGTGCGCTTGGGCGCTGGCAAGATGTTCGGGCTTATCGCGGCGCGCGAGAATGCCGCCGTGTACCTTGGGGTGCAATGTCTTGAGACGGCCGTTCATCATCTCCGGAAAGCCCGTGATCTTTTCGACTTCCGTCACCGCGACACCGCCGTCTTTCAAGACC
>JAGOUK010000011.1 GCA_018061225.1 Candidatus Omnitrophota bacterium
CAACTGGTCAGACCTTCAGGTCTTCAGTGACGCCAGCATCAACTACCAAGACTTACAGGTCCTCACAGACTCGAGCATCAACTTCTCAGACCTCCAACAGCTGACAGACGCCAGCATCAACTGGTCCGACCTCCAGGTCTTCAGTGACGCCAGCATCAACTACCAAGACTTACAGGTCTTGAGTGACGCCAGCATCAACTACCAGGATATGCAGGTTCAAACGGATGCCGCGATTAACTGGGCAGACTTTGCCTACATGACTGGCAATGGTATCAACTTCACCAACTTGAACGGTCTCTCGGTGGCTGGAATTAACTGGGACGATACTGCCCGTCAAACGGCCGCAGGTGTCAACTGGGAAGGCCTAGGTGCTCTCGATGGAACCATTGGCTCGGTCAACACCAATGTTCTTGCCACTCAAACCAGTGTCGCCAACATCAGCACACAAGTTGATGAAATCAACACCAAGTTCGGCGATACAACCGACACATCAACCAGTGACACCCTCTTCGGCCGCGTCGGTCAGGCCACGGACACCACGCAGACCAAGACCGTCTTTGGCCGCCTAAACAACATCAAGACCTTCACGCAGGATGCATTCGATAAAATCCAAAAACTGCGCACAGAACTAGGCGTGAATAACCCAGAATTCGAATCCGACGACAAAATCAAGATATCCGTCTACAAGACCATCATTGAGCTCAAGTCCATAGTTGAGCAGATGGCCGCCCAAACCGCTGAGATTGCCGAGAACAAGCTGAACCCTGAAGATCTGACCCGCATGATCGTCAACGCGATTGCGGATCAAGGCACTCGCGAGGGCAAGGCCATCACAGGACTGCTCCAAGATCTGCAAGGCAATGTGCTTGATAAGATCAAGGAAATCGATGTGATCAAGAAGATCACCAAGGATAATCAGAAGATGCTCAAATATCTGGTTGAGAGTTCCGCGGGCGGCGCGCAGGTCGAGACTACCTGGGAAACCGGAGAATAATCTAACCGCGCCGGCGCAACCGGTGCGGGTAAGGCGGCGAATTGCCGGTGCTGTACTGGCCAAATCCGCTCGCCCGGCCAGGGATGAATGAGGAAAAAGTAAAGCACCAACATGCACCAGACGCAACCGCAGGCAAATACCCGCACAATTATGCAGGCTTCAGCCATGAAGCCGGGGATTGTCATTGCAAGTATTGCCCATAGGCAATTGGCCAAGCCGCTATTGCTAGCGATTGGTTTACTGCTTATTGGGCTTTCTGCCTCTGCTCAGGCCGCCGAAAGCCTGATCATGAACCTCAAGACACAAAATTCCACCAGTGACCCCAAAGAAACACCAGTCGTTCTTTATTTACCGTCAGAATTAGCCAAAGAAGATGTTATCGAATCCGATGGTCTTCAAATCCGATACGATGACAAACGCAGGGCTCTTTATCTTTATGGGAGCGCGACGCTGGCTCCGGAGGAATCTAAGGTTTACAAAGTCGTTGTGCGCGACGTGTGGCGCATCCCACAAGCGGATATCGATTACCTTAAAAAGCAAACTAAAAGCCGTGTTGAATACCTCGAATCCACGGATGATTACACCGCAGGCCAGTTGCTCGGGGATCAGATTCAAAAGGAATTGACACAAATTGAAGCGGCGCAGTCCGAGGAGATGGAAATTCCTCAAAGAATAGAAGCCAATCGTATAGCCACTGAAAAAATGGACCAGATCAAGCGCAAGATCACAGTGATGTCTGACTTTGTGAAGGAAGCCCGATGGCTCAAAGAGGTGAATGATACGACCGAAACGGTAAAGTTGACCGTCCAGATCAAAAACCCCCTGTCGACGCAGCTCGAGAACCAAGAGGTGATCCGATACCTGCCAAGAGGGGTTTCGCCATCCGATGTCATTGACCCCCAGGGATTCGAGATTAAATATGATCCAGAACGGCAAATTTATTACCTATTTAAGCTGGTGACTTTGGAGCCGGGTCAAAGCCTTTCTGCAGTTATCACCTTTAAGAATTCCTGGAAAATTCCCATCAAACGCCTTGAGAATTTGGTCGGCACTGCCTCTGATTATAAGGAACGGCTTAAAGGCTCACAGTACGAGGAATCCAGCAATAAGATCTTCAACGAACTCGAGCAGCTTGCCAACCAGGTCAAGGAACTCCAGGCCAAGTACGATACGCCCGCGGACATGATCGCCAATTTTAGCCTCAACCTAACCCGCTTTAACGCCGTCGAGGATGGCGTCAAAAAGCTTAAGGAGCTGGTGGAAGAAATCGAACACCCGGTACCGCAAAGCTTGCCGTATTACATCAAGCCCGCCACGCCGGACGTATCAACAACCTGGAAAATCATTTACGGCTTCATAGGCTTTTTGACCATTTTGGGCCTGATGTTCTATGCCCTATGGTGGGGGCAGTCCAAAGCCCGGCTCAACCGCAAATACGAGACACATAAGGTTTAATTAGATGTCATTTTTTAAATACAAAGAATTCGGCACCGTCATCAGTAAAAAGCAGTGCGTTATTGTCGTCGAAGGTCTCGCCAATTGCATTTACGGCCAGCTCGTTGATCTGGGAAAAGGATCCAGGGGCATGGTCATTGGATTCACTGAGAAAAACGCACAGGTTCTTATCTTGAAGGAAATGGGCGCGATCGGAGCCGGCGACCGCGTTGCCACGACACTTGAGCCCTTCACGACCCCTGTGGGCACGAACTTTTTGGGCCGTATCTCTACGTCGCTCGGAGAACCCCGTGATGGGAAGGGCCCCATTAAGGCGGATGATCATTACCCGATCTTCCGTGATTCGCCTCCGATCATGTCACGTGGTCCGCTGGAGCGGTCTGTGGAAACCGGCGTTAAGATCATCGATTCGATGATCCCTCTCGGATGCGGTCAACGCGAACTGCTCACCGGCGACCGGATGAGCGGCAAAACAACACTCGGCACCGACACGATCATCAATCAGAAGGGCAAGGACGTTATCTGCATCTATGTGGACATCGGAAAGGCAGAGATGGCCCTTAAGCGCGTCACCAATCTCTTCCAGCGCCACGGCTGTCTGGACTATACGATCATTATGTCCGCGGGCGCGTCCGCTTCTCAGGGCGAACAATATTTGGCTCCCTATGTTGCCTGCTCCCTGGGGGAATACTTCATGTACCGCGGCAAGGACGTGTTCGTTGTATTCGACGACTTTTCGAAGCATGCCTGGGCTTACCGTGAATTGTCTCTGCTGCTCGGGCGCCCGCCGGGCCGCAACGCGTACCCCGGGGATATTTTTTATCTTCACTCCCAGATGATCGAACGGGCTGCCCAGCTGGACGAAAAGCGCGGCGGAGGATCGATGACTTTCTTGCCGTTGATGGAGACGCTGGAAGGCGACATCACGAGCTATGTCATCACAAATCTCGTCTCGATGACGGATGGTCAGATCTGTCTGGACCTCAAGCTATTTGCCCAAGGCTTCAAGCCTTCGCTGGACCTGGGTCTTTCGGTGTCCCGTATCGGAACCAAGGTGCAGTGGTCGATCATGAAGGCACTCACCAAAACCTATCGTCTGGATTATCTCCAGTACCGAGAACTGGTTGAGAGCACCAAGCTCTCAAGCGACATCTCCAAGGCGGTTCAGGATCAACTGAAGTTTGGCGCCATTTTCATTGAGCTCATCACGCAGGATAAAGACGCGCCGGTGCCTCTTGAAGAGCAGGTGTTTCTCTATTACGCCCACAACAACAAGATGTTGATGCCTTTGTCCATGGATCAGGTCAAAGAGTTTAAACGCGATATCAGTGCCTACCTGCATGAAAATGCCGGTGAGCTTCTCAAAACGATTCGCGCCGAACGCAAACTCACTGACAAAATTAAGGCCGGCATCGAGTCCAATCTAATCGGATATCTGGCGCGCTTCATCAAAACTGAAGAACCGGTTCCGGGTCAGCCGGCCGCTCAGCCCGCGGGTGCCGGCGCGAAAGCGGCGTCATAACCATGTTTGACTTAATGGTGGTCACACCCAAAAAAATCCTCTTCAACGACGCGGTTGAAAGGGTTCTGATCGACGGGGATGAGTCTGAATACGAGCTGATGAGCTTTCATTCCAAAACATTAGGGTTGTTACGCGAGGGCGATATCATCATCAACAACAAGATCGCTATCCCGGTCAGGGCGGGCATCGTCTCTTTTGACGACAATAAATGTCTGATTCTGGCCGAAGAGGCGGACGCGGGCGATGCGAAGGCCGCTTAAGCGGGTCGACTGATGGACATCCTCATTCTGTTTCTGGTGACAACAGCGGCGATCCTGGGACCCTCAGGAGTGGTCGCGGTGGTGGGTCATACGACGGTCAAGGCCCTGTCCCGGAACCCGTCTTCGGGTCCGGTGATTCTGATCGGAATGGTGACGCTGCTGATCTTTAACCAGTGCCTCATCATTGTTTCTTTGTTGGTCTTTTTTCAGTTGGTCAAACTCTACTAAACGGAGCTATATCCTATGTTAATTATCGGATTCGTCGTCGCTCAAATTATCATCCTTGGTGTGGTGATCGCGCTGCTCCGCCGGCTGATATTCTCGGACACCAATAGCGCCATTAACCGCTTGACCAAGCTTGATAACATGAACCGTGAGAAGGAGAAGCTGCTGGCGCGCAAGCTTGAGCAGGCCCAGAAGCAGATCGACGAACAGAAGCAGGTTATTCAGGACGAAGAGCAGCGCATCAAGGCAGAAGCCCGCCGCGCCGCGAATCAGCTGCACGAGGACATCATCAAAAAGGCCAAGGAAGAAGGGGACGATATCATCCGCAAGGCACAGGCCGCCAGGGATCAGATCCGCATGGACGCGATGATCGAGGCCGAAGGCAAGATGATCGAGATTTGCTCAGAAATCTTAAACAAGACCTTGGCGGCTGTCGTCCAAGTTTCGATGAACGAGAAGCTGGTTGAGGAATTCATAGCTGAACTCGACAAGGCCGACCTCTCAAAGATCAACAGCGACGTGAACGAAATTGAGATCATCTCGAGCATGCCCGTCTCTGTCGCCGATCAGGAGAAGATCAAGAAAACGCTGCAGACCAAGCTCAATCGCCAAGTCCGGCTGTACACCAACGAGGATCCGAAGCTCTTGGGCGGAATTCTGATGAAGATCGGAACCATGGTCGTTGACGGCAGTTTGGCGGAGCGGGTGAATGAAGCGGCCGCGCAGATGAAGCAGGGTCTGACCTGGAAATACGCGTCCAAATAACGCGGATCAGGACAGTCTAGAAAGGAACGGATGCCCACACTTCCGGTGATCGCGAACGAACGGTTCGTGACGTCCAACATGAAGCAAATCATGGGGACGATGAAGGGCATCGCCATGTCCTCCTTCGTGGAAGTGAAGAAGAAGCGAGAAAAGCGCTTTGACACCTTCACCCAATCCTTTGAGTCATTCTTCCATCTGGCTGATCACTCAAAGGCCAAAAGTCAATTTGTGCAGCCTGATTCGGCGACGATCTGCGTCGTGGCGGTCACGTCAAACGAGTCCTTCATGGCCGGCCTCAACAACAAGGTGATCAAGCTGGCGCGTGAAAAGGTCGAGAACCGCCCCTGCCACTTTGTGATCACCGGTCCCCGCATGATCGGCCGTCTTAAAATGGAAAAGGTGCCGTACACGATTTTTCCAGGATTCAGAGATAAGAACATGCACGACGTCGCCACTCAAATCAAAGATTTTGTGACTCAAAAGGTCCGGGATAAGGAATTTGGAAAGGTGATCGCGGTCTACGCGGATCCCGTGTCGCTTTCTACACAGGAAATTCGCGCGGTGACTCTCTTGCCGGCGCATGATGTCTATGCCAAAAACGAAAACCTTAAGATCGACCGGGATGAGCTGTTCTGCCAGGAAACGAATCTTGAGTCCATCATGGAATATCTGTCGGAGATTTGGATCATCTATAAATTGATCTCACTCTTCCAGGATAACAAGCTTTCTGAATACGCGGCCCAGGCCATGCAGCTCGACGGCAGTCTTCAGAATCTGGAGGACCTCGAAAAACGTCTTAAATTGCAATTTGTCAAAACCCGCCGCGAATTGATCGATGCTAGTCTTCGCGAAACGGTCACTGCGATGATGGTCAACACGCCCGCCTGATAAGGACTTTATAACATGGCAGAAAATACCGAAAAAAATACTCTCAAGACGACCGACACCGGCGATCGCTACATGGAAGGCCGTATCGTGAGCGTCCAGGGTCCCGTGGTGGACGTCAAATTTGCCTCGGAGAAAGATTTGCCGGGCATCGACTTTGCCATCGAGACCAAGACTTACGCCGGAAAGAACGTCAAACTCATGGTCGCCGAGCATTTACCCGGGACCATCGCCCGCTGCATATCTATGCACGAAACCATGAATCTCCAGCGTAATTCCAAGGCCTGGTGCCATAACCGCAAGATTCAGGTGCCTGTCAGCGAAGGCTGCTTTGGAAGGATTATGAACGCGATGGGCGAAATGATCGATGAAGGTCCGCCGATCGAAGGAGAACTCAAAGACATCCGAACCCTGAAGACCGCCTATCCCGTCAGAACCGACCGCGCCGGAGCCGGCATCGAGGTCATGGACACCGGCATCAAGATGGTTGATCTCTTTTTTCCGCTGGTAAAGGGTTCTAAGACAGGCGTTCTCGGGGGAGCGGCCTGCGGTAAGACCGTCGTCATTCTGGAGCTCATCAACAACATCGTCAAACAGCGCTCAGGCGCCTGCGTGTTCACCGGTATCGGGGAGCGCCTCCGCGAAGGATTCGATCTTTACAAGGAATTGGAAGAGGCGAAGCTGCTGCACCGCGTCATGATGGCGTTTGGTCAGATGGACCAGCCGCCCGGCGCACGCCGGGAGGTTGTGTTCGCCGGGTTGACGCTCGCGGAGTATATCCAGGCCCAGAATAAGGACGTATTGCTCTTCGCCGACAACATCTTCCGGTTTGTTCAAGGAGGCCAGGAGGTATCAACGCTGCTCGGCCGCGTTCCGTCCGAAACAGGCTATCAGCCGACACTTGCTTCGGAGGTATCCGAAGTTCAGGAGCGCATCCGTTCGACCGAGAACGGCGGATCCATCACTTCGTTTCAGGCCGTGTACGTGCCGGCGGATGATTACACGGACCCTGCCGTGGTCGCGATCTACAGTTATCTGGACGGAGTTATGTCTCTCTCGCGCGACATGGTGCAGAGAGGTCTTTATCCGGCGATCGACATTTTGAAGAGCTCCTGCGCGAACTTGGACACGGCGATCGTCGGCAAGCGTCACTTCAACGTGGCGGTCGAGGCGAGAAAAATCCTCACCAAGCTCCAGGATCTCAAGAAGATCGTGGCGATCATCGGTGTTGAGGAACTTTCGGCCGAGGACCGCATCAATTATTTCCGGGGTCTTAAACTTCAAAATTACTTCACGCAGCCTTTCTTCGTGGCGGAAATCTTCACGGGCAAAGCCGGTGAATACGTGCCGCCCGCGGAAACCGTCGACGATGTGGACGCGGTCATCAACGGGGACTACGACGAGCAGGATCCCCGCGACTTCTACATGATCGGATCGCTGCAGAAGAAATTTGGCAACCGGTCAAAATAGGCCGGATATCCTCCCGGAACACCCCTATGCGCTCTGATTCCCGCATCGATTTAACGTTCGGCAACCGTTTGGTTGAAGAGGGGATCGTCAACCGACAGTCCGTAGAAGAGGCCTTGGACCGCTCAAGAAAAAGTGGCCGGCCGCTGATTGAGCACCTATGCCAGGACTTCGGCTCATCCTCGGACGCGCTGTATCCCATCCTCTCACGCCAGCTCAATATGCAGCTGCAAAGTCTCAAAGGTCTTCAAATCCCGGCCGACCTGATCAAACGTGTTCCGATCAAGGTGGTCTCGCATTATCAATTTGCTCCGCTGAAGCTCGAGAAGGGCCGTTTGACCGTTGCCTGCCATTATCCGATCGATCTTAAAACACAGGACGAGATCAGGATGCAGACGGGCTGCGCGGTTGAGCAGGTGCTGGCCAAACGGGAAGAAATATTAGACCTCATCCGCCGCGCATACGGCATGGCGGCAGGCACCGTAGACCGCATTGTGGGATCTTCCTATGCGGACGCGCCCAAAGATGAGGTGGAAGTCAGCAACATCGCCTCCGCTGATCAGATGGCCGGCGATGCGTCGGTCATCAATCTGGTTAATGAGATCATCCTCGAAGCTTTTAGAAAACGGGCGACGGATATTCATCTGGAACCCTATCGCGGCCAATTTCGCCTCCGCTACCGCATCGACGGCATTCTCCACGATGCCAACCTTTCGGCCAAGGCCAGAACGCTGATTTTGCCGATCATTTCTCGGATCAAGATCATGTCCAATCTGGATATCGTCGAGCATCGGCTGCCGCAGGACGGCCGCGCGATCGTTAAAGTGGGTGACGAAAAACTGGATTTACGCGTTTCGTGCATCCCGACGGCTTACGGCGAAAGCATCGTGGTCCGTGTCCTCAAGACAGAGCTCACGTTTGATCTTGGCCGCTTGGGCCTGACACCTTCGAACATTGAGATCGTGAACGATCTTATCAGCCGGCCGCATGGAATCGTTCTTCTCACCGGTCCGACCGGCAGCGGCAAAACGACCACCCTTTACACCTGTCTCAATCAAATCCGTTCCGACTCCCTCAAGATCATCTCTCTTGAGGATCCGATCGAGTATGACATCCAAGGCATCACGCAGATCCAGGTGCAGCCCAAGGTGGGCCTGACCTTTGCCAGCGGCCTGAGAAGCATGCTGCGTCATGATCCGGACATCATGATGGTCGGCGAAATCCGTGATCTCGAAACAGCGGAGATCGCGATCCGCGCGGCTCTGACGGGGCACTTGATTTTTTCGACACTGCACACCAATGACGCGGCCAGCGGCTTCACGCGGCTGGTTGATATTGGTGTTGAGCCGTTCTTGATCGCGGCGAGCGTGCAGGCGGTGATCGCCCAGCGTCTGGTTCGCGTGATCTGCCCTCACTGCAAAGAAGAAAACACCTTTGAACCCCAGCCGATCAAGGACCGCATTCGGCGCGATATGGGGCTGCCCAGCACAGACCCCGTTCGCACCTATGTCGGCCGCGGGTGCGGGGAATGCAATCAAACGGGCTTCTTTGGCCGGACCGCCCTGCACGAGATCCTGGTGGTCAACGACGCCATTCGTGAACTCGTGCTGAAGCAGGCGCCGGTTCAGGAGATCAAAGCCAGGGCTGCCGCAGACGGTGTTTTGACTTTGCTGCAAGACGGTTGGAGTAAGGTGTTGAAGGGGATCAGCACGACCGGTGAGGTGATCAACGTCGCCAGCGTAGGCGCGCTGTAACATGCCCGAGTTTGAATATGTAGCCAAGGACGGCCCCACGCGTCAGGTTCAGGGGGTCGTGGAAGCCCCCAATGAGACGGAGGCGGTGGATCTCATCAGCCGCAAAGGATATCTTCCGGTTCGCGTGTGGCCCAAGACCTCAGTCTCACAGGCCCGTTCCGCGGCCGCCCGCGAAAAGTCCGCAAAAGCTTCGGAGTCCGCTCGTTGGATCGGCGGCCGGGGACGCAGAGAAAAGCAAGTTATCGCGTTCAGCCGGCATCTTTCCGCTTTTTTAAAAAATCAGATCCCTGTTTTGAAGGCGCTTGAGATCATCCGCGATGAAACGCATGACGCCCGGTTTCGTTCCGTCCTCGAGACGCTCCATAAAGACCTCAAAGAAGGCCGCACCCTCTCAGCCGCCATCGAAAAGCACCCCCAGTATTTTTCGCAAGTCTTTGTGGCGATGGTTCGATCGGGAGAAAATGGCAGTGTGCTTCAGGAAACACTGCTGATCCTCAGCGATTACCAAAAAAAGCAGGAACGGCTGCGCGGAACGGTTCGTCAGGCGCTCATTTATCCTGTATTTTTGATGGGCGCGGGATTGCTGACCGTTTTGTTTATTCTGACCTTCGTGGTGCCGCGGCTCACGCTGCTTTTTAACAATATGGGCCAGACGCTTCCGCTCCCGACCCGCATCGTGATCGCGGCCGGAAATGCCATGCGGTACGGCTGGCCGGTGGTTCTTTTTTTGGCGTACGGAATCGGTGTCTGGCTGCCCCGGAGGGTGCGGCATATCCTGGGAGCCGAGACCTGGGACCGGATGCGTGCCGGCTGGCCGATCGTCGGGCCCCTGTTGTTCAAATCAGAATTGGCGAGATTCTGCCGCGCGCTGCACATGTCCATGACCAACGGAGTACCTTTTTTGCAGGGACTTGAAGTCGCGATCCCGATCGTCAATCTGGCGCATTTGCGGGCTGCTTTTTTGGACGCGGCGGCGAGGGTCAGAACGGGCGCTTTTTTTGGCCAGTCCCTGCGCCAGACCAATGTTTTTCCGGCGCTGGTGACCGATATGATCGTCGTGGGTGAGGAATCGGGCAATCTCCAGGACCTGCTGGCCGAGATCGCTCAAGTGTACGAAGAGGAAGTGGACGATCACGTGAGAATATTCACAGCCCTTTTGGAGCCGACCATGATCGTTCTGGTTGGCGGTGTCGTGGGCTTTGTTGTCCTGGCGATGCTGATGCCCATTTTTGAAATGGATGTTTTGAAATAGGAGAGCTTTATGAAATTAAGAAATAAAAATGGTTTTACGCTGATCGAGATTCTGCTGGTGGTGATGATTATCGGCGCCTTGGCCGTTATGGTGGTGCCGCGTCTGGCCGGCCGCGGCGAACGCGCGCTCATGACCGTGGCGCAAGTGGACATCAACGCCAATATCGCTTCCGCGCTCAAACTTTATGAGCTCGACAACGGAACTTTTCCGACGACTTCGCAGGGGCTCGACGCGCTTCTCGTCAAACCCACGGCCCCTCCGACCGCCAGAAATTGGAACGGACCCTATCTCGAGAAAAAACCGATCGATCCCTGGGGTCAGCCGTATCAATACGCCCAGCCGGGCACACACGGCACCGCCTACGATCTTTACTCCTTCGGCAGCGACAAATCCAATCCCGATGTATGGATCGCTAATTGGAAGTAAAAAGTGAAATGGCCCAAAGCTTCCGTCAGCGGATTCACGCTCATCGAAGTGCTTCTGGCGATCACCATCCTGGCGGCGGGAGCGTTATTGGCGCTGCCCGCTCTTCAGCGTTCCGGCGATCATCTCCGTTACCTGTATCAGCGCGCGGACGCTGATATCGCTTTAAACAATCTTCTGATCGGAGCGGAGCTCCGGTTTCGGACCGACGGGCATTTACGGGATTTTCCGACGGCGGGTGAGATCGTCGGAGGGGACACGCCTTTTGCCTACGAGATCCAAACCAAGTCTGTGAATCGCGGAGGCTCCCTGATGGAGGTGACCGCAACCGTCCGGTGGAAGGGCGAAGACGCGATGGGCCTGTCTCGTTCGGCTTATGTCACAAACTAACTCCCAAAAATTCCGCGGCGGATTCACGCTCATCGAAATGCTCCTGGCCGCGGCGCTGCTGTTGACCGCGGCGGCAACCGCCGCCGGATTCATGAGCCAGGGGATTAAGATATTTCTCAAACTCTCGGCATCCGCGCAGGAAGAGGCGGCCGCCGTGTGCATGATCAAGATGACGCGGGACCTTCGGAACGCTTGCGATTACTCTCTCATCCCTTTTGTGCGTGAGGAGAGCGGCGTTTCGTTTGCGGCGCTTGAAGATATTTCGGCAAACATGGGCGAGCCGGATCCGATGCCGTATCAAGTCAGTTATCGGTGGGATCCGGATCTTTTGCGAGTGACGCGGGAGGCGGTGTACGGCCAGACCTATGAGCGCGCTCAAGCGGTCAAAACAGAAGTGCTTTTGACGGGAGTTCGCGCCCTGACCTTTGTGTATCAAGGGGAGCCGACCGGGCTTCCTGCCAGGGTGACGATTCAAATGGAATACCGCGGGCCTTTTGGGATCAGATCCATTGCCCGGGATGTTTTGCTGCCGGCAGCGACTTTTGTGGCGGATAGACGATGAACCGCCGGGGCAGTGTTTTAATTTTGGTCTTGTGGACCGTCGCGTTCATTGCCTTTTTGGCGGTGACGCTGTCGGGCAAAGTCCGGCAGAACGCATTTTTTTATCAGAAGCTCGATGAGCGGGAACGGATACGGTTGGCGTCGGAAGCCGGAATCAAGTCAGCCGTCGATCGGCTGCGGGTGAGGGAATCCGGGGCTTTGTATTCCTTGGCAGAATCGGCCGGCTTGGCGCGGATGATGTCAGGCGAACTGAATCAAGTTATCTTTAAATTAACTGTTCCAGTCGTTAATCGTGACGAGGCTCAACAAAAACAAGCGCTGTCATCTGAGTATGGACAAAACTACACGGAATTTAACGAAAGTGGACAAGAACTGACAACCACTTATGGTATAATGGACGAGAACCGTAAGATAAATATTAACCGCGCGGATCGATTTTTGTTCATTCGTCTTTTGTCGGCCGTGGGCTTAAAGGATGAAGACGCGGCAGGTCTCGCGGGACAGATCATTGATTACCGGGACTCGGATGACAATGTCACCGCGACGATCGGTGTGGGCGGTTCGGAAGAATCCAGGTATCATGCGGCCGGTCTGGATTATGCGCCCAAAAATAACGATTTTGAATTTGTGTCCGAGCTGCTTCGGGTGCCCGGGATGACCACGGATATTTATCAGCGGATGCGGCGCCATCTCACCGTTTTGGGTGACGGCGCGGTGAACCTGAACACGGCCGGACCAGAAGTGCTGTCGCTGGTGGACTTGCATCCGGGAGTCGTCAACAAGATGCTGACGCTCAGAGCGGGTCCCGACGGAGAGCAGGGCACGGAAGACGACATTGTTTTTCAGAGTCAGGATCAGATCGGAACGCTGCTGAAGCAGACTTATGGCCTCAAGCTTCAGGAGCAGCTGTCGCTGAAGCACGCGTTCGCGCGGCGGCTGGTTACGCTGAGCTCGAACTATTTTTCTGCCGTGAGCGTCGCGGCGGTCAAACAATCCCGAGGCCAGACCCTAGCAGTGTATGGGTCCAGGCGCGGAATCCAAAGATGGATGGAATATTCATGAGCAAGACCTCTTTTGTGGGCCAGGATGAACTGCTGGTGTATCTTGACGGCATAACACTCAAGATGGCAACCGTCCGTGATTCGGGCGGCAGACGCGAGATACAGCATGTGTTTTACTCTGACGTTTCGCAGCTGGATGAGACGGGTCTGGTTGATGAAGCGGTCAAGGGTCTTGCCGCCGTACATGCGCGTCGCCGTGATGCCCGCGTGGTGGTCACTTCCAAATTTGCGATCACCAAATCGGTCGAGGTACCATCCTTTGATCCGCAGGAAATAGAAGCGATCATTAAGCTTCAATCCAGCCGCCACACCCCTTATTCCAAAGAAGAAATGGTCTGCGCTCACCTGAGTCTTGAAGAGGTGCTTGAGCGTTACACCAAGGCGCTCCTCGTGATCATTTCGCTTGGCAATATCAAGAAACACTTGGACGTGCTGCAATTGGCCGGTATCGAGATCGCAAGCGTGGAAGTCGCCTTTGAAGGCGTCGCGCGCGGGATTGTAAAAGCCGGACTTATCATTGACGGAGAAGTGACCGGCGCCGTGCTCGTGGATACGGATCATTCGGACCTGATCGTGCTGTGTAAGTCCAAGCCATTTTTTGTGCGCAGCGTCGGTATCGGTCTTAAGCAGCTTCAAAACGCGGCCAGCCGCACCGAATTAGCCGCGGAACTTCATAAGTCTATCGAGGCTTTTCAAGCCGCGGAATCCGGTCGAGTGGTGGGTAAGGTGTTCTTGATCGGACCGGATTCGGCGGAGATAAATCGATTGGGTGCTGAAGTTAAAAGCGCCTGCGGAGTGCCGACCGAAGCGATTCGGGCTGTGGACCATGTGGCCACTTCTAACTCCAGCCGTAGTTCTGAAGCAGGGATGTTTGAGGCTCCTGTGGATGTTCTGTTATTTGCCGCCTCAGGTTCTGCCGGATCGATGGATTTTATACCGGATGATTTGAAGACGCGCAGGAGCTTCCGTCACAGGGCTAATCAGATCCTGACGGCGGGAACGCTGATCATGGTCATCGCCGCCCTTTTTGTGGGAGTGTTCGGAGCCAAGGTTTATCTCAAGACTTCTTACATCCACGCGCTGGATAAGAATTTTGCTTCAAAGAATCAGGAGGCTGAGCGCCTGATGAAGCTTTCTGAACAGAATCAGCTGATCCGTGAATTCACCGCCCAAAAAGGCAAAACCTTAAAAGCCCTCACGGATCTCGAAACGATTCTTCCGCGTGAGATGTATCTGAATGAATTTAATTTGGATGCCGAGGGCAAGCTGGCGCTCAAGGGAACGTCCGAACTCATGTCCCGGGTCTTTTCATTTGTGACGGAATTCGAAAATAATCCGCGTTTTAAGAATGT
>JAGOUK010000151.1 GCA_018061225.1 Candidatus Omnitrophota bacterium
CAAATCCAAAGCCCCGCAGCGGCCGCGCGAAGTCAGTCGAGCGGTAAGCCAGATTTAGCACAGCCATCGATTCAAATCGCGTTTGGCGCAATCGCTCCGACAACCCGTGATCCACGCCGCGAAGCAGGTTGGACGCTCCCGTCGCGCTGATCGCGCAGCACACGGCATCAAATCGCTCCGCCGCGCCTTCCCTTGAGCGCAACGCCCACCCGCCCGCGGACAGCCGTTCGAGGGACACGCGCGCGTTGAGGCGTATCGTCCCCTCGGGCAAACGCGCCGCCA
This sequence comes from Candidatus Omnitrophota bacterium, assembly GCA_018061225.1. Taxonomy (GTDB): domain Bacteria; phylum Omnitrophota; class Gorgyraeia; order 2-02-FULL-51-18; family JAGOUK01; genus JAGOUK01. Next base: position 283 of record JAGOUK010000151.1, read on the forward strand.
GCGCGTCGGTGAGCGCCGCCATGCCGCCCTTAAACGAAACAAACATCGTCCGCCGCCGCGCCGCGGCAGGCCCAGCACTGGCACTGGCGCTGGCACTAGCGTTGGCGCCGTGCCGCTTAATCCGCGTCTTCAAAAGCCCCCGGATCACGCTGCCGTGCCACCGCTCCAGCTCCACAAACTGCGGCATCGCCGCCCGCGCGCTCAACCGCTCCGGGTCTCCCGCGTGAATGCCCGCGACCAGCGGCTGACCGACCCGGTCCAGCATCTCGCTCCCAAATCGCCGCCGGATAAAGGAAGCGACGCTTTCGTCGTCGTCGAGCCGCCGGGGCGGAATAATCATCTCTGAAGCCGCGCGCGCTTTGCCCGCCAGCGAAAAAAGCGGCGTAGCGGCAAACGAGGACCAGCGCGTTGGCGCGATCATAAAAAAACCTTCCGGCATCGGAACAAGCCGGCCGCGCTTGACGACGCAGGTGTTGGAGACGCCGCTCTGCGTGTTGAGGAGCTGGTCGGCGATCCCCAGCCGTTCCGCGAGCGCGGGCACCCACGGCTTATCAAAGAGAAAGGAGTCGGGGCCTTTTTCTAACACAAACCCATCCCGCGCTTCCGTCCGGACACAGCCGCCGATGCGCGGCGCGGATTCGAAGACCGTCACCCGGACGTCGGTGCCGCTGGCCCGATGGAGCTCGTGGAGCCGATGGGCGCAGGCCAGCCCCGAAACGCCAGTGCCGATGATTGCGACTTGTTTCATAATGATGTTTATTCCCGGACGCTAAAGTCCTCAAAAAGTGACTTAAGCCGATTCTTCAATGCCTCAGGGATTTGAGCGGCGGCCGGGCCGTGTTCTTCACGGGACTTCCCGTCGCACTCCGCGGGATGAAAAGCCTGAAGCACATAACGCCGCACGCCCATGGCCCGAAGATCGCCGGCCAAAGCCAAGATCTGCTCCCCGGACAACAAGTCCGAACGCACCGTCGTCCGTGTCTCGTAATCGACGCCGCTGGCTTGCAGCCGCCGAAGACTCTCCCGCACTTCCGCGCCGCCGGAGACCGCGCGTGTGATGGATGGATAATCGTCAAAAGGCGCCTTGATGTCCAAGCCCACCCAATCGCACCAGGCCAGCGCGTCGGTCAGGCGGTCCGGATACATCCCCGTCGTGTGGAGGGCGGCCTCAAACCCGAGATCCTTCACCGCGCGCATCGCGTCCGGAAGCGCCGCATGCGCCGTCGGCTCCCCTCCGCAAAAAACAACTCCATCCAACAGTCCTCGCCGCAGCTTCAAAAAATCCAGCGCGCCGTCAAAGTCCATTCCCCCGCCGCCGGCAGCATCAAAGGACCACAAATGGGCGTTGTGACAATAACGGCAGCGCCACGCGCACCCTTGCGTGTACAGCACCGCCGCCAGCCTCCCCGGAAAGTCGATCGTCGTGAACGGCGTCATGCCGCCGATCGGCAGACCAATCCTAGGCATCGGGCTCAGACTCAGCGGCAGAGCTCTAAGCGGCCGCATTCGGCCGGCTCGACGAAGTGCCGGCGCTCCGCGTGCTCGCTTTTTTTACCAGGATTAAACTCCGACACCGGGCGGTGATATCCCATCACGCGCGTCCAGACCTCGCAGCGCTGACGTTCCGAATCCTCCAGACCAACCTTGGCTGTTTCTGCTTGGCTCATAGCGCCTCCTGGTTTAATACGATGGACTCGGATAGGACGGTTGCCGGAGCCGACGGCTCGACAGGTGCTGTGGCCGTCGACCGAGCGGCGGCGGCCGCCTTCCGTCCCAGAATCTCTTCGTCACACCGGGGACAAAACTCGTGCTCGCCCGCCAAGTACCCGTGATGCGGACACACCGAGAAAGTCGGCGTCACGGTGATGTAGGGCAGCCTAAATTTTTCGAGCGCGCGGCGGACAAGATTTTTGCAGCTCTGGGCGCTCGAGATCCGTTCTTCCATGTACAGATGGAGCACGGTGCCGCCGGTGTACCGGGTCTGCAGACTGTCCTGCCGCATCAACGCTTCAAAGGGATCGGCCGTGAAGCCGACGGGCAGCTGCGTGGAGTTGGTGTAGTAAGGACGCGCCTCGGTGCCCGCCTGCAGGATGCTCGGGAAGCGCTTCTGATCCTCCTTCGCAAACCGGTAGGTCGCGCCCTCGGCGGGGCTCGCCTCGAGATTGTACAGATGCCCCGTCTCCTCCTGAAACTCCGTCAGCCGTTGCCGCGCGCGGTCCAACAGCCGCTCCGCGAACGCGTGCCCCGCTTCCGCCGTGATGTCATAGCCGCCTCGCGAAAAATTCCGGATGCATTCGTTAACACCGTTAACTCCGATGGTCGAAAAATGATTCTTCAACGTTCCCAGATAACGTTTGGTGTAAGGAAAAAGTCCCGCGTCCATATGCCGTTGGATAACCTTCCGCTTGATCTCCAAGCTGGTCTTGGCGATCATCATGAGCTCATCCAAACGCTTGAGAAGGCCCTCCTCGTCCCCCGAATGCACAAAGCCCAGGCGGGCGCAATTGATCGTGACGACGCCGAGAGAACCGGTCTGTTCCGCCGAGCCAAACAAACCATTGCCGCGCTTCAGGAGTTCCCGCAGGTCCAGCTGCAGCCGACAGCACATCGACCGGATCTGGTTGGGCTTAAGATCCGAATTGATGAAGTTCTGAAAATACGGCAATCCGTACTTGGCCGTCATTTCGAACAAAAGATCACAGTTGGGATGATCCCAGTCGAAGTCCCGCGTGATGTTGTAGGTCGGTATGGGAAACGTAAACACGCGCCCGCGGCGGTCGCCGGCCATCATCACCTCGATGTAGGCTCGGTTGATGATGTCCATCTCGGCCTGGAGCTCGCCGTACGTGAACGGCATGGTCTCGCCGCCGATGACGGGCGCCTCCGCGCGCAAATCCTCCGGGCAGTTCCAGTCAAAGGTGACATTGGTAAAAGGCGTCTGCGTTCCCCAGCGCGAAGGAACGTTGAGATTGTAGATGAATTCCTGCATCTGCTGCCTGACCCCGTCGTAGGTCAGCCGATCCTTGCGCACAAACGGGGCGAGATACGTGTCGAAGGAAGAAAACGCCTGCGCGCCCGCCCATTCGTTTTGGAGCGTTCCCAAAAAGTTAACCATCTGCCCGATTGCGGAGGACAAATGCCGGGGCGGAGCGGCTTCGATCTTACCGGGAACGCCGTTCAATCCCTCGCGGAGAAACGTCTTTAGCGACCATCCGGCGCAGTAGCCGGCCAACATGTCCAGGTCATGAATATGAAGATCCCCTTCGCGGTGGGCGCGGCCGACCTCGTTGGGGTAAACATGCGAAAGCCAATAATTGGCCACGACTTTCCCCGAAATGTTCAGGATCATCCCGCCCAGAGAATACCCCTGATTGGCATTGGCATTGACGCGCCAGTCCATTTTGTCGAGGTATTCGTTGATCGAGGTCACCACACCCACGACGGTTCGTTTGTCGCTGCGCAGGACCTTGTGCTTTTCGCGATAGACGATATAGGCG
>JAGOUK010000152.1 GCA_018061225.1 Candidatus Omnitrophota bacterium
GCCGACTTTGCGTGCCAGGTACTGATGCAGGCCGTGACCGAGTTCATGCGCGACGGTGAGCACATCCCGCAGATGGCCGGTGTAATTCACGAGAATGTAGGGATGTAAGTCCGGTGTCGTCTGACAGCAGAAGCCGCCGCCTTGTTTGCCCGGACGAATCTCGGCGTCGATCCATTTTTTCTCAAAGAATTGTTCCACGATGCGGGCGGCCTCAGGCGAAAAGTCCCGGTAACCCTCGAGCACGATGCGGCGGCACTCTTCGTAAGATAATCCGCTTTCTTTGGCGGAGAGCGACGCGTATCGGTCGTAGTCGTAGAGAGGATCGAGTCCGAGTAGTTTGCCTTTGAGCTTGTAGTAGCGTTGCGCGATCGGATAGGCGGCTTTGACGCTCGCCATCAGATTCTCAAGCACCGGCAGCGTCGTCTCGTTGGCGAGATTGCGCCCCTGAGCCGGGTGCGTGTAGCCGCGCAGCTGCATGGAAGAGCGGTGATCGGCCAGGATCATGTTGTAGATATACGTCAGGAGATGTGTGTTGGCGGCGAGGCCTTCGGCGAGGGACACCGAACCCATTTTGCGCACGGCGCGGTCGGGCGAGTGCAGCAGCGCGAGCACTTCGGTCTCAGTCTTCTGGACGCGCTGACCGTTTTCTTCGATAAAAAATGGGATGCGGTTCACGGTCTCGTCAAAGAGGCGCGAAAAAGCGCTGGAGCCGGTGTTGTCTTTGATCGAAAGGATTTTTTCTTCGGGCTCGGTCAGCGTGTGCGGCGCGTATTTGCGCATGTCTTCCAGGTAGTGGCGGTCGGCCGCGAGTTCCGGCTGTTTCAGGAGCGTCTGAACCGCTGCTTCAGGCGCCTTGCACCACAGAATTCCCCAGAATAGCAGGTGATTGTGGATGGAAGTGAGCCGGTCGGAGATCTTTTGCATGAAGGCACCGCGCTTGGCGTCATCGGTTTTTTCGGCAAAGGAGAGATGGGCGAAGACTCCGGCCTTGGTCTCCGGGACTAGCAGCGCCTTGTAATCGCGGAGCAGCGCTGCCGCGTCGAACGGCTTGCCCGATGCGGCAAAAGCTTCGAGCGCCGGCTTGTAGGTTTTTTCAAAATCCTTGGCGAGACCTTCCGCGTGATCAAGATCAGCGAGGAGTTTGGGGTCGTCAATCGAAGTGTAAAGATCGGAAAGGTCCCAGCGAATCCCGGCGGCATAAGAGGTGGTTGTCATGCGGGCGATTATAACACGTGAGCCAAACTCACCCGAGCGCGATCGTGCGCGAAATAAGCACAAGTGAGCTCATTTTGAGTACAATACGCCCATGAATAAAAGTTTAAGTAGAGCGACGGCGTTGTTGCTGATGCTGATTTGGAGCGGATCCGCGCCGGCATTGGCGGTGACCGCGAAGGAGGTTATTGATGGAGACACGCTGGTGCTAGACACCGGAGAGCGTGTCCGGCTGATTGGCATCGATACGCCCGAAATTCACGACGACAACAACCGTAACGCCAAGACCGCCAAATACGAAGGCATCAAAAAGTCGGCCGTGGATCTTTACGCGATAGAAGCGCTCTCCGCGGTCAGGGATTGGGTACGGGATCAAAAGCTCGTGATTCAAATGGATTCCGTAAATGCCGCGACGGATCATAAGGACACTTATGGCCGGCTGTTGGCCTATGTTTGCCGCGAATCGGATAAGCGCTGTTTGGCCGACGACCTGCTATCAGGCGGTTACGCGCTGGTGTATCGCCGGTTCAGCTTCGACCGCAAGAGCGAATTTCTTAAATTGGAAAAATCCGCTCGCGCGGCCGGAAAAGGTATTTGGAAACACCGCAAAGTCTCCGTTAAACCGAGCACGAAAAAGAAAATGGCAGTCCTTTGAGTCTGCCTGAAGTTTTTGTAGAACGTATCCGGCGCATTGTGCCGGAGAATTTGTCGGCGGGGGTGCTGGAAACTTTTTCCAATGCCAGGAAGTTCACCGTCCGCGTGAACACGCTCAAGACCACGGTTGCAGAGGCCAGGGCTTATCTGGAGTCCAAGCAGCTTCAGACCGTGGGTGTTTCTTGGTACGCGGATGCGCTGGTGCTGGAGCCCGAGGCGCGGCTGGCGCTGCGCGGCGACGCCTGGATACAGGACGGGCGGCTTTACCCTCAGAATCTTTCGAGCATGCTGCCGCCGTTGGCGCTGGGGCCGAAGCCCGGAGAGATCGTGTTGGATCTCTGCGCGGCGCCGGGATCCAAAACGACGCAGATGGTGCAGATGATGGCAAACAAAGGCGAGATCACGGCGGTCGAGGCGATTCGTGAACGTTACTTCAAGCTCAAATCTGTTTGCGACCTCACCGGAGCTAAGATCGTCAATATCGTCTGTTGCGACGGCCGGCGTTTTGACCCCTCACACAACCGGTCTCACACGCCCGCGCGGTCCATGGAACGCCAGCCCGCCCGATCCGCCTTCCATGAAGAAGTTATGAAAAATCCCCGGCTGGTCCCGCAGTCGGACTCGCGCAAATTTGACCGCGTCCTGGTCGATGCGCCGTGCAGCTCCGAAGGGCTGTTTGACGCGAATGACCCCGAGACCATCGGCTACTGGAGCGAACGTAAGATCGACGAAGCGTCCAAGAAGCAGCGCGGCCTGCTCCTGTCCGCCTCCCGTCTGCTCAAAGTCGGCGGCACCCTCGTGTACTCGACCTGCTCCTTTGCCCCCGAAGAAAACGAAGCCACCGTCGACTGGTTCCTCAAAAAAGCCGACCCCGGCTTCAAATGCGTTCCCGTCGGTATCGATGCCGCGGTTCCGGTCTATCCGACGCTCGAAACATGGGGTAAAAAAACGTTTCATCCGGATATTCATCACACCGCGCGGATACTGCCGGGGGAGGGCCGTATCGGATTTTTCATCGCGAAGTTTGTGCTAAAATAACCCGCGACCCCTATGAATATCAGCATCCCAAAAGAAATTCATCCGCTCGAAACGCGAGTCGCCGTCACCCCGGACACCGCTGGTAAGCTCGTCAAGGCGGGTTTCACCGTCCGCGTCGAACAAAATGCCGGCGCGCGCGCTTCCTTTATAGATGCCGATTATCAAAAAGCCGGCGCCCAAATCATCACCGATGCTCAGGCCCTCTGGTCCGAAGCGGGCATCCTCGCCAAGATTGGTCTCCCCACGGCGGCTGAGATCGGCCTTCTGTCCGCGGGATCTATTTACATTGGTTTTTTGAATCCGCTGGCGGATCCGTCGTTGTCCGCCGCGCTGGCCGCGCGTCAGGTGACGGCGTTCAGCATGGAGCTCATTCCTCGAACCAGCCGCGCGCAAAGCATGGATGCTTTGTCCTCCCAGGCTTCTATCTCGGGCTACAAGTCCGTTCTGTTGGCCGCCAACACGCTTGGCAAATACTTACCCATGCTCACGACAGCCGCGGGAACGGTCCCGCCCGCCAAGATCCTTATCATCGGCGTCGGTGTCGCCGGCCTTCAGGCCATCGCGACCGCGCGTCGCTTGGGAGCCGTGGTGGAGGCCTTTGATATCCGGCCCGAGGTGAAGGAACAGGTTTTGAGCTTGGGTGCCAAATTTGTTGAGGCCAAAGTGGCCGTGGACTCCAATGCCGGCGGCGGATACGCCAAAGAAGTGAGTGAGGACACCAAAAAACTGCTTCAGGACGCGCTCGCCGAACGCGTGGCGGCTTCCGACATCGTGATCACGACCGCTCAGGTGCCGGGCAAAAAAGCCCCTGTGCTCGTGACGGCCGCGATGGTCGCGCGGATGAAGCCGGGCGCGGTGGTCATCGATCT
>JAGOUK010000012.1:0-7305 GCA_018061225.1 Candidatus Omnitrophota bacterium
TTCGGGTATCAGCGCGAGCACGCGGCCAGTCAGCCGGCATTTTTTACGCATCGGGGCGGCGTGCTTGATGTGTTTCCCTGGGGGTTCTCGTTTCCCGTTCGAGTGGAATTCATGGACAACACCGTGGAATCCATCTACTCGTTTGATCCCGCCTCCGGATCGCTGCTCGAACCGCATAAGATGGTCGTCATTCTCGCCACGACGGAGCGGCAGGCCGCCCGCCGTTGGAAGAAATTTGAGTGGACCTGGGGTGAGCGGCCGATACAGCCCTTTGTCGATATTGACCCAGGGGATCTCGTCGTGCACGTGTCCCACGGCATCGGCAAATTCCGCGGCGTCGAAAAACTCTCGATCAGCGGCGGCAAGCCAAAGCCCCATCTCATCGTCGAGTATCAGGACGATGAAAAACTTTATGTTCCGCTGGACGACCTCAATCTGGTTCAGCGTTACGTGGCGCCGGGAGTGTCGGCCTCCCGCATTAAATTATCCAAGCTCGGTTCGAAGGCCTGGGTCAAGATCCGCGAAAAAGCCCGCGAAGGCATCATCTCCTACGCGCACGAATTGCTGGATATGCAGGCGAGACGCGAAATCCTGCAGGGGTTTAAATTTGACCGCAGGACTGACTGGGAAGAGCAGCTTGAGGACAGCTTTCCGTACGACGAAACGCCGGATCAGGAAAAAGCCATCCGCGAGGTCATTGCCGACATGGAGGGTCCGCGGCCCATGGACAGGCTGATTTGCGGCGATGTCGGTTACGGTAAGACCGAGGTGGCGTTACGCGGAATCTTCCGGGCCATCACCAACGGCAAACAAGCCGCCTTCTTAGTTCCGACCACACTCTTAGCGGAGCAGCATTACGAAACCTTCAGCGAGCGCTTCAAGCCGTTTCCGATACGGGTTGAGATGTTGAGCCGGTTTCAGACGGCCGGAGAGCAGGAGCGTATCGTCCGAGCGGCCGTTTCGGGCGAAGTGGACTTGGTGATCGGAACGCATCGGATGCTTTCGGAGGATATGGCGTTCAAGAACCTCGGGCTGGTGGTCATCGACGAGGAGCAAAAGTTCGGCGTGCGCCACAAGGACCGCCTTAAAAAATTCCGCCTCATGGTCGATGTGCTCACGCTGACCGCGACGCCTATTCCGCGGACGCTGTATATGTCGCTGGTCGGGGGGAAGGACATGTCCGTTGTGAATACTCCGCCCAAGAACCGCGTGCCGATACAGGCGAGGGTGCTGCCGTATGATGAGACGCTGATCCAGACCAGTATCCGCCGCGAGATCGAACGCAAGGGACAGGTCTTTTTTGTGCATAACCGCGTGGACAGCATCGCCAAGATCGGCCACATGATATCGGCGCTCGTACCCGAGGCGCGCCTGGCGGTGGCTCACGGTCAGATGCCGTCCAGAACCCTCGAGTCCATCATGCATCAATTTATTCATGGTGAAGTCGACGTGCTTGTCTCCACCACCATCATCGAGTCGGGCATTGATATTCCCAATGCCAATACGTTGATCGTGAACCGGGCGGATGCGTTCGGCCTGGCAGAACTCTATCAGCTCAAGGGCAGGGTTGGCCGGTACAACCGGGAGGCCTACGCGTACTTTTTGATCCCCAAAGGACATATCACCACCCCGGATTCTGACAAACGCCTCAATGCCATCGAGCGGCATAATTATCTGGGGTCGGGGTTCTCGATCGCGATGGAGGACCTCGAGATCCGCGGGGCGGGGAATCTATTGGGGACGGAGCAATCGGGGTTTGTAATGAGCGTGGGATTTGATCTGTATTGCCGTTTACTGAAAGACGCGATAGAAACACTCAAGTCCGCGGCGCAAGAGCCGGCCTAAATCACGCTGAGCGGCGGTTCTTAAAATGTTTGAATTAGGGGTTTGATTACTGGGAATAAGTGTTTTCAAGAATTGAAGCGGCGGATTAATTCCTTATCCTTGGCATTGGGGCTGAAGTTTGGCCCAATGGGAGGTTGTGATGAGGGAGAAAAAGCAAAAAGTGCTTTTTATGATGACGCCGGGTCGGAAGCATCTGGTTGTTGAATTCGATGAGGACTACGATCAGCGGGAGTTGAATGTGCTGCTAAGGGCATTCAGAAAAAAATTACTGGCGGGAGAGCCGGCGGCTGGGGGCAGCAAGGGTAGTGGGGTTGCGGGGCGGGGGCGGAATCAGGTGGACCGCATCGTGGGGCCAGGGTTTGTGATCGAGATGTTGGGAGCATCGCTGCGCGCGGGCAACTCTTATTAAGGGGGCAAGGATGTCGGTCCCGATTGTAATCCCGGATGGGGAACTGCTGTATCAGCCGGATTTTTATAATTCCGATGAGTCAGCCGTGCTGCTGAATCATTTGCTTCGGGGCATTCCCTGGGCCATGCATCAGATCAGGATATTTGGCCGATGGGTGAATGAGCCCCGTCAGACGGCATGGTACGGCGACAGCGAAGCGGTTTATACCTATTCCGGAGCAACGATGAAGCCGTCGCCCTGGACAGCCGAATTGGACAGGATGCGCCGACAGGTTGAAGCCGCCGCCGACGCCAAATTTAATTGCGTCCTGCTCAATCATTATCGGGACGGTCGCGACAGCATGGGCTGGCACTCGGATGATGAACCGGAGCTTGGGCTCAATCCGGTCGTGGCATCGCTGAGTTTCGGCTCGGAGCGGCGTTTCCTGCTCAAACATCGCGCCCAGCCGGAAATGAAGCGGGAGTTTCTCCTGTCATCCGGAAGTCTTTTGGTGATGCGAGGAGCGCTTCAACACCACTGGCGTCATTCGGTTCCCAAATCGCTCCGCATCACCGAACCCCGCATCAATCTCACCTTCCGCCAAATCAATCCCGCTCCAAGTCTGCTATAATACCGTCTCATTTTTTAGAAGGAGACGCATTGTGGAAGAGATGAATGATTTGATGAAAGAACGGCGGCGGAAGCTTGATGCCTTAAGGGCGGCCGGCGTGAATCCGTATGGCGGCAAAGTCGACGGGCTGCAGTCGGTGTCCTCTGTCCTGGAGCCCTTCACGCCCGGGATGACCGCGCGCGTCGCGGGGCGGCTTCTTTCCTGGAGATCGTTCGGCAAGGCCAATTTTACGGATCTTCAAGATTCCACCGGCAAGATCCAGCTCTATATCAAATCCGCCGAACTCACCGAGCAAGAACAAAAGATCATCGAGCTTATCGATATCGGCGACATCGTCGCCGTCAGCGGCGAGACGTTCGTCACCAAGACCGGGATGAACAGCCTTCATGTGAAACATTTGCGTATTGTGTCCAAGGCGCTCAGGCCGCTTCCGGACAAATGGCATGGCCTGACGCATGTAGAAACGCGTTACCGTCAGCGCTATGTCGATCTCACGGTGAATCCTGAAGCGCGCGAAGTTTTCAAGAAACGCTCACAGATCATCTCGCAAATTCGTAACACGCTCGACGGCCTGGGCTACATTGAAGTTGAAACGCCCATGATGCACGCTATTCCCGGCGGAGCGGCCGGCAAGCCCTTCAAGACCCATCACAACGCGCTCGACATTGATCTGTTCATGCGCATCGCGCCGGAGCTGTATCTGAAGCGCTTGCTCGTCGGCGGTCTGGATTACGTGTATGAGATCAATAAGAGCTTCCGCAATGAGGGGATTTCGACGCGGCACAATCCGGAATTCACGATGCTTGAAGTATACACGGCCTATGCCGATGTGGAAGGCGTGATGCGGCTCACCGAAGACATTATCCGCGAAGCGGCCAAGCGCGCCAACGGGACGACGCAGGTGAAGTGGCAGGATATGGAGATCGATTTTTCCAAATTTGAAAGAGTCTCATTCGCGCAGCTGATGGACGAGTCGTTCGGCATCAAGCCCGAAGATCCAATCGCCGTCTGGGCGGACAAACTTCGCGCCAGGAACATTCATGTCGGCGAAGGGGATTTGTCGCGCACGCGGCTTCTGAAGATCATTGGCGACCTCCTGGAGCCCGGCAAGCGCAAGCACCCGGTCTTCGTGACGGATTACTTCACCGAGCTTTGTCCGCTGGCGAAGCGCCGCGAGGACAATCCCGCGATCAGCGAGCGATTTGAACTTTATATCGGCGGCATGGAAGTTGCCAACGGGTATTCTGAGCTCAACGATCCGATCGAACAGGAATCGCGCTTCAAGGATGATATCGCGGGCGACGAGCACAACGACTTTGAGGGGCTCATTGATTTTGACTTTGTCCGCGCGCTGGAATGCGGCATGCCGCCCGCCGGCGGACTCGGCATCGGCGTCGACCGCCTGGTGATGATACTGACCAATCAGGCATCGATCCGTGAAGTGATTTTGTTCCCGCAACTCAAACCCGAAGCCCATTCCTAAAAAAGTCCGCCCGGCGGACGGCGAAGAGGTCGGCAGTGATCCCTTTTGACCTTTCATTGGCCTGGCGGTACTTCAAGTCCAAGAAGCGACACCCCTTCATCGGCGTGATATCAGGGATCTCTATTCTTGGAGTCGCGGTCGGTGTGGCCGCGCTGATCACGGTGCTTTCGGTGATGAGCGGCTTTGAAGACGATCTCATTCAGCGGGTGATCGGAACTCACGCACATGCCGTGATAGAAGCGGATGGACCTTTTGCGCCGTCCAAGGAGTTGGAAAAAAGGATCCGCGCTGTTTCACCCGCCATTCTTCAAACGGCACCCTATGCCGACGGCCAGGCTCTATTGCAAACCCCTTCCGCCAGCCGCGGAGTTATGATCCGAGCCGCAAAATTTGAAGACGAGTCCCGCGTGTCGCGCATTGCCGAGTATCTGGAAAAAGGAGCGTATCCCACCGAAGCCGAGTCCGGCTTGCTGATCGGAAATGTTCTCGCGCGGACTCTCAACGTGAGTGTCGGCGGCACCGTGCAATTTTATTCGCCGGTCCGGCGCAAACCCGTTGCTCTGACCGTCTCCGGAATTTATCACTCAGGGATGTATGATTACGATGCGAGTCTGGCCTACTTGTCGCTGGCCGTCGGACAGGAGCTGCTCGGGATGGAAGGCCTCATCTCTGGTATCGCCGTCAAATTCACCGACCCTCGTGAAGCGTTGCGTTGGGAGCGCAAGCTGCAGGCGGCCGTCGGCTACGACCGCTATGTTCGAACCTGGCGTGATATGAACGCGACGCTTTTTGGAGCGCTTAAGCTTGAAAAGACCGTGATGTTTATCATTCTCACCCTGATCGTCCTGGTGGCTTGCTTCAATATCATCGGCACGCTGACGCTTCTGGTGATGGACAGGACCAAGGACATCGGCATTCTCAAGGCTGTGGGCGCTTCGGAGTCGCATATTGTCCGCGTGTTCAGTTATGTCGGCCTTCTCATCGGCGTCACCGGGACCGCGGCCGGCTTTGCGGCAGGCGCGGGGCTTGCCTGGGTGCTCAAGAACTTTTCGATCGTTCCAATCCCGTCCGAGATCTACTACTTCGACAAACTCCCGGTTAACTTTCGATGGGACGATGCCCTTTGCGTCGCCGCGGCGGCGCTCGCGATCAGTCTTGTCTCAACTCTGTACCCTGCCATCGCGGCGGCTCGGCTGAGGACGGCGGAGGCGCTGCGGTATGAGTGATCGGGTTTTGTCGGCAAAAGGGATTTGGCGTATTTACACGCGTAAAGGAATGCGGAACGCGGTTCCTGTTGAAGTGCTCAAAGGGATTGATTTGGAGCTTCGCGCGGGAGAATTGGCGGCCGTGGTCGGCCCTTCCGGCGCCGGCAAGTCGACGCTGATCAACTGTCTCGCGGGCATCGACCTCCCGACGCGGGGCGAGGTGCGCATTGGGGGGCAGATACTCGCGAGCCTCTCGGACCGGGAGCGCGCGCGGCTGCGGCACGAACGTGTGGGGCTGGTGTTTCAATTTTTTCATTTGCTGCATGATCTGACGGCAGCCGAGAATGTTCTTTTGGCGTCCCGGCTTTATCCGGACCGCAAGGTGCCGGATGCGTTGAAGCGGGCAAACCGTCTACTGGATCTGCTGGGGCTGGGGTCACGGGCGGATCATCATCCATCAGAGCTGTCGGGAGGGGAAATGCAGCGGGTCGCGATCGCGAGAGCGCTGATGATGAATCCTTCCATCCTCCTATGCGATGAGCCCACGGGCAACCTGGATTCCGTCAATGGTGAAAATATCATCCAAACCCTCACGCGGTTCGCGCGGGAGGACAAAAAAACGGTTCTGATCGTTACCCATGATGATAGAATATCCCGTGTTGCGGACCGTGTTTTGCGAATGAAGGACGGCTTGTTTGAGACAAGCCAACGTTGACGCGAAAAAAAGAGGTTGAAATGTCCATCCAAATTTTTATAGACGGAAAATTCTTTGCCAAGGAAAAAGCAATGGTGAGCGTGTTTGATCACGGCCTCCTTTACGGGGACGGCGTGTTCGAGGGGATTCGCGCCTACAACGGCCGGGTCTTTAAGCTCAAAGAGCATGTCGACCGCTTGTGGGAATCCGCCCACACCCTCATGCTTGTCATTCCGATGACCAAGGGTGAGATGGTGGATGCCATCACCAGGACGCTCAAGAAGAACAAGCTCCGTGACGCCTACATCCGCGTCATCGTGACCCGCGGCGTGGGCGATCTGGGGCTCGACCCGCGCAAATGCCCCAAGGCAAGCACCATCATTATTGCGGATAAGATTAAGCTATACCCCGAAGCCCTCTATCAAAAAGGGCTCGAAATTATTTCGGTGGCCACGTCCCGCACGCACCCCGAGACGGTGAATCCCCAGATCAAGTCCCTTAATTACCTGAACAACATCCTGGCTAAGATCGAAGCGGTCAACTCTGGCTACGAAGAAGCGCTGATGCTGAACACCCATGGGTTTGTCAGCGAGTGCACGGGTGAGAACATCTTCATCGTCCGCGGCAACGAGCTTTTGACCCCTCCGGCCCATCTCGGGATTTTGCGCGGAATCACTCGTGCCTGTGCCATGGAGATCGGCGCCAGTCTTGGGCTCGAGGTGCGCGAAGAAGTTCTGACGCGGCATGACATCTACAACGCGGACGAAATGTTCCTCACCGGGACCGCGGCCGAGATCGTACCGGTCGTGAAGGTGGATAATCGGGTGATCGGAACCGGCAAGCCCGGCCGCCGTACCGCCGAGATCAGGGCAGCCTTCCGCGATCTGACGCAGAGCGAAGGCCACGCTTTTTAGGATGATTTGCGACTCTTGCGGTAAGCAAAAGGCCACCGTCCACCTCACCGAGATCATCAACGACCAGGTCAGCAAGCTCAATATCTGCGAGTACTGCGCCAAGAAAAAGGGCTCACAGCTTGAGCAGCACTTCGGAATCGCCGAC
>JAGOUK010000012.1:7405-14242 GCA_018061225.1 Candidatus Omnitrophota bacterium
CTGTTTATTTTTATGAACGACATCTCGGACTTGGATAAGCAGTTTTTGCTCGAGCGGCATCTGATCAGCCGTGAACATATTCTCCACCCTGAGTTCAAGGCGGTGGACGTGAGTGATCGGGAGATTGCCAGCATCATGGTGAATGAAGAGGATCATCTCCGCATCCAGGTTATGCAATCGGGATTTAACCTTCAGGAAGGCTGGAAAATTGCCAACCAACTAGAAGATGAATTATCCGAGTCGCTCGATTTTGCATTTGATCCCAAGTGGGGTTATCTCACGGCTTGTCCGACGAACACCGGGACGGGTCTGCGCGCCTCGGTCATGCTGCATTTGCCCGCGCTGGTCATGACCAAGCAGATCAGCCGCGTCATTCAGGCGATCACGAAACTCGGGATGGTCGTGCGCGGCTTGTACGGCGAGGGGACAGACGCGGAGGGAAATCTGTTTCAGATTTCCAACCAGATCACATTGGGTCAATCCGAAACGGAGACGGTCGAGCATATCGAAGGCATCATCCGGCAGCTGATCGGCCATGAAGAAAACGCCCGCAAACAGCTGGTGAAGCAAAACCGCGATCTGGTCTATGACAAGATCTGGCGCGCGTACGGGACCCTTCAAAATTCTTATATCATCACCAGCAAAGAAACCATTCATTTGATGAGCATGGTCCGCATGGGTGTCGATCTCGGCGTGTTGGAGCATATTTCGCGTCAGGCGGTGAATGAGCTTTTTATCCTGACCCAACCCGCACATCTCCAGCGGATGGAGGGCAAGCTTCTCGCCCAATCCGAACGCGATGCCAAGCGCGCCGCGATTATCCGCTCCCGTCTCGCACCCAAGGCCTGACGACCGCTCAAAAGCCCCCGTCGGTTGGCCGTGGCTCGTGTTTACGGACTAGGAATTCTTTAAATCTCGGGTATAATACTGGTAAAGATTGGAGAACAAAGTTTATGTTTAATAAATTTACTGAACGCGCCCGGAAGGTGATTCTCCTCGCCAAGCAAGAGGCCAAGCGTTTTAACCACGATTACATCGGGACTGAGCACATCCTCCTTGGATTGCTGCGTGAGGGCGAGGGCGTTGCCGCTGCCGTTCTCCAGAGTCTCAATATGAATCTCGACAATATCCGGCTCGAGGTCGAGAAACTTGTCCAGCCTGGACCCGCGACCGTTGTCTCGGGCGATCTCCCATTCACTCCTAAGGCTAAGAAAGTCATGGAGTTGGCGATGGACGAGGCCCGCGCGCTTGGTCACAACTACATTGGTACCGAGCATTTGCTTTTGGGTCTGATCCGTGAAGGCGAAGGCGTTGCCAGTCAGGTCTTCATGAATTTGGGTCTCGATTTGGAGCGTGTCCGCGACGAGGTGATTAAGCTTCTTGGCTCGACCACGCCCGGACCTCAGCCCGCCGAACCCCGCGAACCCGGTCAGCCCGGGCCCACGGGAGGATCCGGCGGCGGTTCAGCCCAAACATCCAAGACCAAAACCCCCGCGCTGGACTCTTTTGGCCGTGACCTCACAAAGGCGGCGCGCGACGGCAAGCTTGATCCCGTGATCGGCCGCGAAAAAGAAATCGAACGTGTGATGCAGATCCTCGCCCGCCGCACCAAAAATAACCCGGTGCTGCTCGGAGAGGCCGGCGTCGGCAAAACAGCCATTGTGGAAGGTCTTGCCCAGTCCATCGAATCAGGCGACGTTCCTGATATTCTCAAGGGCCGCCGCGTCATTACGCTGGATTTGGCGCTCATGGTCGCTGGAACGAAGTACCGCGGTCAATTTGAGGAACGCATCAAAGCCGTCATGGACGAGATCCGCCGCTCTGAGAACATCATTCTCTTCATCGACGAATTGCACACGCTTGTCGGCGCCGGCGGCGCGGAAGGCGCGGTGGATGCGTCGAATATCCTTAAACCGGCCCTGTCCCGCGGTGAGCTGCAGTGCGTCGGTGCGACCACACTGGATGAGTTCCGCAAATACATCGAAAAAGATGCCGCGCTTGAGCGCCGGTTCCAGACCATCATGGTTGAGCCGCCCAGCGTGGATGACACCATGCTCATCCTTAAGGGCCTGAGAGAGCGTTACGAAAAGCATCACAAGGTTAAGATCCTCGACGAGGCTGTGGAAGCTGCCGCGCGGATGTCGGACCGCTACATTTCCGGGCGTTTTCTGCCGGATAAGGCGATCGATCTCATCGACGAAGCCGGCGCTTACGCGATTCTATCGCTGATGACCTCGCCCCCGGAGATCAAGGACGTTGAGAAGCAGCTTGAACTCATCAAGAAGGATAAAGAAAAGACCATCAAGGAGCAGGACTTCGAAAAAGCCGCCGCTCTTCGCGATTCCGAGCGCGAGACAAAGAAAAAGCTCGAGACCATGAAGAAAGAGTGGAAAGAATCCCGCTCCAGCATTCGGCCCGAGATCACTGCCGACGCCATCGCCCGAACCATCGCCCGCACGACCGGAATTCCGGTGCAGCGCATGGAGGAGGAGGAGATCAAGCGGCTCATGAGAATGGAAGATGAGTTGAGGGGCAAGGTCGTCGGCCAGGATGATGCCATTCACACCATCTCGCACGCGATCCGCCGTGCCCGCGCGGGTCTCAAGGATCCCAAACGTCCGATGGGCTCATTTGTGTTCCTCGGACCCACCGGCGTCGGCAAGACCTTGCTGGCCAAGGCGCTCGCGGAATTCTTATTCGGAGATGAGCAGGCCATTATCCAGATTGATATGTCCGAATACATGGAAAAGTTCAACGTGTCCCGCCTTGTCGGCGCGCCTCCAGGGTATGTCGGATACGAAGAAGGCGGCCAGCTCACCGAAAAAGTGCGCCGCAAGCCCTATTGTGTCGTTCTTTTGGATGAGCTTGAAAAAGCGCATCCGGATGTTTTTAACATCCTGCTCCAGGTGATGGAGGAGGGGCGTCTCACCGACTCATTCGGACGTAAGGTCAGCTTCCGTAACTGTATTCTGATCATGACGACCAATCTCGGAACGGAGATTCTGAAGAAGCAGTCCGGTCTTGGATTCGCGACCCCGGAAACTGTTTCGGATTACCCCGCTATTAAGGCCAAGCTGCTCGAGGAAGTCCGCCGGCAATTCAAACCGGAATTCCTCAACCGCGTGGACGAGGTGGTCGTGTTCCGTCCGCTGACCAGGGTTGAGCTGAGAGACATCGTCGAATTCGAGATTCGGTCGGTCAAAAAGCGCCTTGCGGAGAAGCAGCTGGAATTGATCTTGGACGATGAGGCCAAGGACTTCATAATCGAGAAGGGGTATGACCCCAGTCTTGGAGCCCGGCCGCTTCGCCGCACGCTTCAAAAGTATCTCGAAGACCCGCTTGCTGAATCGATCATTGCCGGCTCCATTAAGAGCGGCATCCCGATCCAGGTCTCGGTCAAAGACCCCGAGCACCTGACTTTCCTGCAAGACGCCAAGATCGCGGCGTAGCGGTTTTTTTCTGATGAGGAGAAAATCCTCCTGGGCACGGATTGCTGTGGCGGCCGCATTGTTGGCCGTTCTGACGGCGTGCGCGGGAGGCTTTTTTTATATCAAAGCCAAGCAAGGTGTTTGGACTGAGCGCTTCCGGCAATATCTCACGGCGAGGCTGTCCCAAGCCTTTGATCTCAAAGTCGATATCGGCTCCATCACCGGGGATCCCAGGGGCACCATCGCCCTTAAGGATGTTCGAGTTTCAGTCGAAGACGGCGACCACCCGCTGATGGATATTTTTACCTGCGGAGAGGTCCGGTTTCGCTACACCCTGCTCGATTTTTTCAGGCAAAACTACACCAGTTGGTTTGACGTCATCCTGGATAAGCCGGTTTTTTATGCCAATGTTCCATTCTCGGCCCAAGCGCCGAAGGCGAGGAGCTTCGAGCTTTTTTCGGGCTTTATCCAAAAAATCAAGGCAACTTCCAGGCTCATCATTCGACAGGGGACCATCGCCTGGATAGGAAGAGAGGGGGATGTGTCCGCGATCGACGGAACCCTGGCCAACCGCTCGTTTGATATCACCGTCACACTCAATCACATCAAAATTGGACTTTTTGATACCACGACCACACTGAAGATGGATGGGCAGTTGGTGAAGGATGGTCAATCACAATTGGGGGCAAGGCTGACCGGCTCCGCGTCCACTCAGGGAACGGTGATCAACTGGAAGCCGGTTCCGCGTGAATCGTCGGTGCATTTTGATCTTTCGCAAGACCGGCTCAAGCTTTGGGACACGGAGTTTTTGGGGGGTATTAGGATCGACGGGGTGATCGGGCATAGCAGCCGAAGGGATGTTGACGTGACGCTATCGGCCAAGGACTATCCGCTTCAAGAAATGCACGATATGTTGAGTTTTTCGGGTTCTCAGGCTGTCGGGGGTAAACTGAGCGGCCGGCTCAAGGTGCAGGGCGCGCTCACCGAGCCCCGTATGGCCGGAGAGCTTTTTATTGAAGGCAACACGGCGCCGGGCGCACGGTTCAGGTCGCTGCAGCTATTTTTTGAGGGAATTTATCCGCAAATGAAGATCTCGCGTTCGCAAATGGTGCTGGCCAATGGAAACCCGATGCAATTTGCCAGTGATCAGGAAGTTTCGCTGCAGGAAATGTTTAGCGCCGATACCTACGAGCGTCTTATCGCGAGCTCCGAGCAGCGCACGGTCACCTGGAAAAATTGGACGCTTTACCGGGAAGGCGACAAGGACACGGTGCTTTTGGAACACCCGCTTTCTCCCGCCAACGATAGAAGTTATGCGCAGGAGGATGCGGCCGACACCGAAAACGCACCTGACGCACCGCCCAGCCTCGAAACGCTGCTGTCCGGACAGGATAGTCTCAACATGGAACTCAAGGATGACGAGCAGATGTTCACGCTCCAGAAAAAGGCTCTTTTTTGATGCCCGTCTTTAACGCGGTAGCATCCGTTGGCGCGTGGTTCTTGGACTCCGTTTCCATGATCGGCGGGATTTTTGCCCTGCTGGGACGGACTCTGGCCGCCGCATTTTGGCTGGGTTCTCCTCGGCGCTGGCGGTGGACGCGGGAGCAGATGATGGCGATCGGCGTGAGGTCGCTGGGGATCACTGCCGCCATTCTTTTTTTGGTCGGAATGGTCATTGCCTTTCAGACGGCGTATCAGATGCGGTCGATCGGCGCGGAGATCCTCATTCCGGGTCTTTTGGCGGTTTCGATCACGCGGGAGCTCGGACCCATGCTGACGGCGCTGGTGATCGCGGGCCGCGCCGGCGCCGCAATGACGGCCGAGATCGGCAGCATGAAAGTCACCGAACAGGTGGAAGCCCTCGAGACGATGTCGGTGGACCCGGTGGAGCATCTGGTGGTTCCGCGATTTTGGGCATCCGTGATCACGATTCCGCTGCTCACGGTTTTTGCGACGGCGATCGGGATTCTGGGCGGGTTTGTCGTCTGTTACACAAAGCTCGGAATTTCTCCCAAAGTGTTTGTGAGTCAAGTTTTTCAGACATTGGTGCTGAGCGATGTTATTGCGGGCATTGTTAAATCCTTTATTTTTGGAATGCTCATTTGCATTGTGAGCTGCTATCAGGGGTTAAAGGTCTCGGGCGGGGCCGGCGGGGTCGGCCGTTACACGATGCGCGCGGTGGTGGTGTCCTTTTTATTGATCATTTTGGCCGATTTTATTTTTACCGTGCTTTTTTACCTGATCCCATGACAAGCAAAGAAACCCCTATTCAAATATCGGGCGTCTTCAAGGCGTTTTCCGGCCGAAAGGTATTGGAAGGCGTGGACCTGGAAGTCCAAAAAGGGGAGACGCTGGTGATTCTCGGGCGCTCCGGTTGCGGCAAAAGCGTTCTCCTTCGCCACGTGCTCGGCCTGCTGGAGCCAGACGCGGGGGAAGTGCGGGTATTCGGCGAAGCGATCGCCGGAATGTCGCGGAAGCGGCGGGCGGAGATGCGCCTCAAGTTTGGCATGGTATTTCAAAACGCGGCCCTGTTTGACTCCTTATCCACGGCAGAAAATATCGAATTTGGGCTTATGGAGCATCGGATGCTCAAGCCCCGCGAGGCCAGGGCCAGGGCCAGAGAATGCCTGGAAATGGTGGGCTTGGAGGGAGTGGAAGAACGTCTGCCGTCCGATCTCTCAGGCGGTATGCGCAAGCGCGTCGCTCTGGCCCGCGCGATCGCAATGCGCCCTGAGGTGATTCTCTACGACGAGCCCACCACGGGACTGGACCCAATGACTTCGGAGCAGATCAATGATCTCATGGTAAAATTGAAAAATTCGCTGGGCGTCACCGCGATAGCGGTGACCCACGATATGCATAGCGCGCTTAAGGTCGCGTCGCGAATCGCCCTCATTGATGAAGGTAAAATTCGCTGCGTCGAAACCCCCGAGGGGGCGCGCCGTTCGGCCGATCCACTGCTGCAGCAATTTTTGGCAAATCTATAAAATGAACACACGCGCCCGCATGGATGAGTTTAAGATCGGGATCTTCGTGATCGCCGCGGTCGCGCTTTTGACCGGGGCATTGCTGCGTTTGGATGTGCTCACCACCAAGCCTCGCCAGGAACTCAAAAGCCATTTTTCCTTCACGGGAGGCCTGGAATCCGGTGCCGCGGTTCAAATGGCGGGTGTGCCGGTGGGAGAAGTTAAATCACTTGAGATCGTTCGGGGCGCGGACGGAAAAATCGGCGTTGAGGTGATCGCGGGAATCGATCCGGCCGTGGTCGTCCCGGCGGACTCAACAATCGTTATCAGCACACATGGTTTGCTGGGCACCGAATATCTCGAGATCTTACCCGGTTCGTCGGGTCCCCGGCCTGCGGGCGATGTGTTCACGGGCCGTGACCCTGTGCAGATCGATGCGATGC